>JBJTXF010000064.1:0-3188 GCA_046082145.1 Limnohabitans sp.
TGGCGATGTGGTGCTGCACGGCGACAGTTATTCAGATGCCTATGCGCATGCGGTCAAAATGGGCGAACGCCTTGGCCTGACTTTCATACACCCGTTTGATGAACCGGAAGTGATTGCGGGACAAGGCACGATTGCCATGGAAATGCTGCGCCAGCACCAAGGACCATTGCACGCGGTGTTTGTGGCTGTGGGCGGTGGTGGCTTGATATCAGGTGTGGCCAACTACATCAAAGCGGTGAGGCCCGAGGTCAAGATCATCGGGGTACAAACCCATGATTCAGATGCCATGTGGCAATCGGTGAATGCAGGCAAGCGCATCGCGTTGGATGATGTGGGTTTGTTTGCAGATGGCACGGCCGTGAAACTGGTGGGCGAAGAAACGTTTCGCATTTCAAAAGGCCTGGTCGACGGCTTTGTCAGCGTTGACACCGACGCGGTATGCGCCGCCATCAAAGACGTGTTTGTCGACACGCGCAGCATTGTCGAGCCCTCAGGTGCCATGGCAGTGGCCGCGATTAAAAAATATGTGGCCCAACACAAAACCCAAGGTGAAACCTACGCGGCGGTGCTGTGTGGTGCCAACATCAATTTCGACCGTTTGCGTTTTGTCGCGGAGCGCGCGCAAGTGGGCGAAGAGCGCGAGGCTTTGTTTGCCGTGACCATTCCCGAGGAGCGTGGCAGTTTCAAACGGTTTTGCAGTGTGCTGGGCGATTTGCCCGCCTTCGGCGGCAGTCAAGCACCGCGTTCCATCACCGAATTCAATTACCGCATCAGCGACGCCCAACAAGCGCATGTGTTTGTGGGGCTGACCACCAGCGCTCCCGGACAAAGCAGCAAGATTGCAGCGCATTTGGGCAAGCACGGTTTTGAAGCCCTCGATTTGACACACGATGATTTGGCGCAAGAACACATTCGGCACATGGTGGGTGGCCGCACACCATTGGCACAGGATGAGCGTTTGTTGCGGTTTGTGTTCCCCGAAAAGCCCGGCGCGCTGATGAAGTTTTTATCTGCGATGCGAGCAGGTTGGAACATCAGTTTGTTTCACTACCGCAACCAAGGCGCAGACTACGGCAGGATATTGGTGGGCCTGCAAGTGCCACAAAAAGACCACGCCAGTTTTGAAAATTTCTTACAAGCGGTCGGCTATCCGCATGTGGACGAAACCGAGAACCGGGTGTACAAATTGTTCTTGCGCCAGTGATCAGCGCAATACCCATTCGCCTTGGGATTTGATGGCTTGGTACATGGCGTCTGGTGCCAAGTCGACCTGACCCGGCCATGTGACTGCACCCGACTCAACATGCGCTTGTTGAAAAACGTCTGGATCCAATAAAGCTTTAAATACACCCGTCAAGTGGCTGGTATGGAATTGGACCTTACCAGAGGTTCCGTCTGAAAATTTAACCCACAAGGCCCATGCTGGCAGTACTTGAACATCTACAACATCAGGTTCCATGGTTAGCTTTCATTTCAAGGGGGAAATCGCCAAAGGGGTTGATTTATTTTGACAAAGTTCCCAATTGTGTGTCAATTCATGTTGATGAAGTTCTGCCCAATCGCAAACAAGTTCAAAAGCCCTTCTGGGAAGTTGACCTGAAATCATCACTAAACTATCGATGGTTATTTTGGCTTTGTGTTCAGCATAAACCACATGAAAGTGTGGTGGTTCATGGTCATTGAAATACATGCGAATAAGAATGCCGTAAAAGCTACAAATGGTTGGCAATGGATATCTCCTCTGAGTGAAGAGAAATTCTTAAACTTGCGCATTCAAAAAAATGCTGACTGGTTCCAAAGGATTGGGTGAACTAGTTACGCCTTTTGCTGTGCAACAAACTGATGTTCATTTCCGCCGACAACGTTGACGCATAAAACTTCTCGATCATTTCCACCGAGGTACGGGCATTGCGAGCCAAGGTGAGTAAATCAATATTGCCACCGAATATCAATCGGAATGTGATGGCCGTGTGGCGCAAACTGTAGAAACTGCGGTCTGCACCGTGTGGCCCCTCTTTGATGCCCAGCGTATTCAATATCCAATTGAACAACCAGCCGATGGTGTTGAGACAACGCAGACGGTTTTTTTCTTCGGGGAAAAACACATAGTCATCGGGCTTGCCATAGCCCATGGCGGTTTGGTGCGCCAATAGAGTTTTGTAAACACGCACCGCCTGCGGCAGGCTGACCGTGGGCGCTTTGTGGCGTTTGATTTCAGGTGGCGTCAAACGCAAGTAGTGAAATTTGCCGTTGATAATTTCGATGTGTTTGTTTTTCAATTGCCGCACATCGCCAGGGCGTAAAAAGGTATAGACCATGAAGCGAATCAACCAATTCATTTCCAACGGCATGCTTCGGTATTGCGGCTTGATGTGAAACCGTGTGTCGGGCTTGTCCCAGACATAGGTATGGCGGCGCAATGTTTTGGATTGCCGCAGTATCGCGGCATATTCGGTGACCGTGAACGCGCCACGTGGCTTTTGTGTGATTTTCATTTTGGGGAACAAGGGCATTTGCGCGATATGACCGTGTTCAACCAAATAGCGCAGCACTTTGCGCAACTGCGCGATATAGCCCACGATGGTGGGCGTGGACAGTTCTTGGTCAGACACATAGTCGATGAACATTTGAATGCTGCCCATGTTGAGGGAGCGCAAATCGGTGTGGTCAAAAAACGTCGCAATATGGGTTTCCAACCTCACTTTGGTCATGCGGTAAGTGCCTTCGGTGACTTCTTGGCGCGCCACTTTGTGTTTT
Source organism: Limnohabitans sp. (assembly GCA_046082145.1). GTDB lineage: Bacteria > Pseudomonadota > Gammaproteobacteria > Burkholderiales > Burkholderiaceae_C > Limnohabitans. The sequence continues at coordinate 2,758 of JBJTXF010000064.1, forward strand.
TCTTGGGCCAAAATCACTTGAATGACGGTATGAATATTTATCGTTTTATTTTTTGATTGAATTTCATTTGAATGTATTTGATTAGTGCTATTTAACTGTTTTTCATCTGTGAAAGATGAAGTATTTAGATTGAACTCCTTCACAGTTGTGGGTGTGAGGAATGGTTGCTGTAAATACACCCATGGAATACATTCATTGGTTTGCATGACACTCGTGTAATGGTTGAGATGTTTATTTCGAAAGTCCACATTTTGTTTTGTCATGAATATTCACCTCTAATGCATTTCAAAATATCTATCGCTGAAAAATACTAACACGAGATATTGATAATAGTTAAAAAACCCTCGTTGCGGTAGCATCTTTGTTGTCTTTAGAACTCACTTTTGCCGAAACCACGCTTTACGGCAATGTGGATCAGGCCTGGAACAAAG
>JBJTXF010000065.1:0-2842 GCA_046082145.1 Limnohabitans sp.
CTTAGTTCTTCATCAATAGTTTTCCGTTCTTGGGTGTCGTTGGTCTTTATGCGCCCCGACGATATCCTTAACGTTCTAAAGTCAATTCCAAACCCAGATGCCCATCTTCAAGCATTTTTAAATCTTTTCATACACGACCAAATCCGGCATATACGGAATGCAATATCTCACGTCACTTTTAACGCCGAGTTCCAGGAGGTTGAGTACCGAGACAGGGAGAAAGTGGGGCAGATTTCATTTCCAGAGCTAGACCATCTGAACTCGTGCGTTTTTGCGTTCTTGGCCTCGCTGTGGGCTACATCATTGACACCAGAAAATTATGCCTAACAGGTCGCGCGTCTAGACTAAAGCAGTAATGCTATCCTTCGAACTTGAAAGTCAGCGAAGTCATCCGAATGCTTCAACGCGACGGCTGGAATTTGATTGCGACAAGAGGTAGTCATCGGCAATTCAAGCACGCGAGCAGGCCTGGTCGCGTCACTGTTCCTGGAAAACCCAGCGACGATTTGGCGCCGGGTACTCTGAACAGCATATTCAAACAGGCTGGACTTAAGTGAGGTGCTATGCGATATGCAATCGTTATTGAAAAAGCAGAAGGCAATTACTCGGCGTATGCGCCTGATTTGCCCGGGTGCGTGGCTACCGGGGCAACCATTGCAGAAGTCGAGATCGAGATGCGTGAGGCCATTGTTTTTCATCTTGAAGGCTTGCGCGCCGACGGCTTGCCAGTGCCTGTAGGTGCAAGCCAAGTTGAGTACGTTGAAGTCACCGCATAGCGGGCCATTACATCTGGTGTGCACTTAACTTTCTTCGACACCATGCTCAAAGACTATCGAACACCCCGTGACGCGGCACGACGCAGCCTTCGCACATACAGCGCCCAATTTAAAGTCGATATCTGGTAGCAGCCTGCCAACGCCCCGGGGCCTCTATTGCTGCACTGGCGATATTGCGATGGCGTGAATGTTATTGCCGAAGACAGTCAATTCGACATGAGCGAATGTCACAGCCCGGCCGTAGCCGACGTTGCGCAAGCGTGGAGGCGAGGCCGGGGTGTGACGTGAGCTTTTAGTGGTTATCTTTAGGCACAAACGCCCCGCGCTTGCCGCGCAAAAAGTCCAGGTCAGCGCCTTCATCGGCTTGCGTGACATGGTCGATGTACAGCTTCCAATACCCTGAGTCCAGTGCCGGGGCGGGGGCTTTCCATGCCGCGCGACGCTTGGCCAGTTCAGCATCGTCGACCAGAAGTTGGATGCGACGTTCAGGCACATTCAACTCAATCATGTCGCCGTTTTGAACCAGCGCCAGCGTGCCGCCAGCGGCCGCCTCGGGCACCGCGTGCAACACCACTGTGCCATAGGCCGTGCCGCTCATGCGCGCATCGCTGATACGTACCATGTCGGTGATGCCTTTGCGCAGCACTTTGGGCGGTAGGGGCATGTTGCCCACTTCGGCCATGCCGGGGTAGCCTTTGGGCCCACAGTTTTTCAGCACCTCACGCAGGCTTCATCCACATCCAAATTTTCATCGTCAATGCGCGTGTGGAAATCGTCGATATTTTCAAACACCACGGCGCGACCGGTGTGCACCATCAAATGTGGTGACGCTGCGCTGGGCTTGATAACCGCGCCACGCTCGGCCAAGTTGCCTCGCAAAATGGCAATGCCGGCTTTGTCTTTGAAGGGTTTGTCAAACGGCTTGATCACCCGCTCGTCATAGTTCACCGCGTCAGCCATGTTGTCCGCTACGGAATGGCCGCTGGTGGTGACGATGCTGGTGTGCAACAAATGGGCGATTTCTTTCATCACCACTTGCAAGCCACCGGCATAGCAAAAGTCTTCCATCAAATGGTCGCCCGAGGGTTGCAAATTGAGCAAACAAGGCAACTCAGAGGCTAAGCGGTCGAAGTCGTCGACGCTCAACGGCACGCCCAAGCGTCCCGCGATGGCAATCAGGTGAACCACGGCATTGGTTGAACCACCGATGGCAGCCAGGGTTTTGATGGCGTTTTCAAAGGCTTCGCGGGTGAGGACGCTGGAGAGTTTTTGATCGGTATGCACCATTTCCACAATGCGACGACCGGCGTTGCGTGCCAAAACATTGCGTCTGCCATCGACGGCTGGGTAGGCGGCGTTGCCGGGCAAGCCCACACCCAAGGCTTCGACCATGCAGGCCATGGTGGAGGCCGTGCCCATGGTCATGCAATGGCCGTGGCTGCGATGCATGCAGCTTTCGGCCTCAAAGAAATCGGCCAGCTTCAAGGTGCCAGCGCGAACCTGCTCGCTCATGCTCCACATGCCCGTGCCCGAACCCAACTCTTGGCCGCGCCATTTGCCGTTGAGCATGGGGCCGCCGCTGACACCAATGGTGGGCAGATCGACACTGGCCGCGCCCATGATGAGTGAGGGGGTGGTTTTGTCGCAGCCCATGAGCAGTACCACGCCATCGATCGGGTTGCCGCGAATGCTCTCTTCGACATCCATGCTGGCCAAATTGCGATAGAGCATGGCGGTCGGGCGCAACAAGGTTTCACCCAGGGACATGACAGGAAATTCCAGCGGAAAACCACCGGCTTCGTAGACCCCGATCTTGACCTGTTCGGCGAGTGTGCGGAAATGCGAATTGCACGGTGTGAGTTCACTGAATGTGTTGCAGATGCCGATCACCGGGCGACCATCGAACTGGTCGTGCGGAACGCCTTTGCCTTTGACCCAACTGCGGTAGGCAAAGCCATCTCTGTCTTGGCGCCCAAACCATTGCTGGCTACGGAGTTCTTCGGGTTTTTTCTTGCGTGTAGGAGTCGTCATTGACATGGCCTGATGTGTTGCTGCGATGTGTGCCT
>JBJTXF010000066.1:0-5077 GCA_046082145.1 Limnohabitans sp.
CAAGAGGTGATCGACAACGCAGCCGACGAGGCATTGGCTGGTTTTGGCAAAAAAATCGCCGTCACCTTGTACGCTGACGGCTCCATTGGCATCGACGACGACGGTCGCGGTATTCCATTTGGCATGCACCCGGAAGAAAAAGCACCGGTCATCGAACTGGTGTTCACCCGGCTACATGCTGGCGGCAAGTTTGACAAAGGCTCCGGCGGGGCTTACAGCTTCTCGGGTGGCTTGCACGGTGTGGGCGTGAGCGTGACCAATGCCTTGTCCAAGCGCATGGAAGTCACCTCATTTCGAGAAGGCCAGGTGGCACACCTGGTGTTTCAAGGCGGCGATGTTGTTGAAAAACTCAAACTGCGCAAAGCCGACAGCACGGACCGCAAACAGGGCACGTTTGTCAGAGTTTGGCCGGATGCCAAGTATTTTGAGTCGGCCAACTTGCCATTGGCCGAATTGATCCATTTGTTGCGCAGCAAAGCGGTGTTGATGCCCGGTGTCAGCGTGACCTTGGTGCAAGAAAAGGCCAAAGAATCACAAACCTGGTTGTACAAAGGTGGTTTGCGTGATTACTTGATGCAAACGCTCAGCGCAGACCCGTTTATTCCGCTGTTTGACGGCGAAGGTTTCGCCGATAGCGGCCACGAAAGCTTTGCCGAAGGCGAGGGCGCGCAATGGTGTTTGGCTTTCACCGAAGACGGTGCGCCGGTGCGTGAAAGTTATGTCAATCTGATACCTACCAGCGCGGGCGGCACGCATGAAAGCGGCTTGCGCGATGGGTTATTCAGTGCCGTCAAGACCTTTATTGATCTTCATGCACTTTTGCCCAAAGGTGTGAAGTTGTTGCCTGAAGATGTGTTTGCCCGCGCCAGTTTTGTGTTGAGTGCCAAGGTGCTAGACCCGCAGTTTCAGGGGCAAATCAAAGAGCGCTTGAATTCACGCGATGCGGTTCGTTTGGTGTCCAGTTTCGTCCGGCCTGCTTTGGACTTGTGGTTGAACCAGCACGTGGAATACGGAAAAAAACTCGCTGAGTTGGTGATTCGTGCCGCGCAGTTGCGCCAAAAAGCCGGGCAGAAAGTGGAAAAGCGCAAAGGCTCTGGCGTGGCGGTGTTGCCCGGCAAACTGACCGATTGCGAAAGCCGGGATTTGTCGCACAACGAGATATTTCTGGTCGAAGGCGACAGTGCCGGAGGCAGCGCCAAAATGGGTCGCGACAAAGAGTCACAAGCCATATTGCCCTTGCGAGGCAAGGTGCTGAACACTTGGGAGGTAGAGCGCGATCGCTTATTTGCCAACAACGAAGTGCACGATATCGCGGTGGCGATTGGCGTCGACCCACACGGCCCGAACGATAGCCCCGATTTATCCGGATTGCGCTATGGCAAGGTCTGCATATTGAGCGATGCCGATGTCGATGGTTCGCATATTCAAGTGTTGTTGCTGACTTTGTTTTTCCGCCATTTCCCCAAACTGATCGAAGCCGGCCATGTGTATGTGGCCCGCCCGCCGTTGTTCCGAGTGGATGTGCCTGCAAGGGGCAAAAAACCGGCGGCCAAGATGTATGCACTCGACGAAGGCGAGCTCACGGCCATCTTGGACAAATGCGCCAAAGACGGTGTGCCGCGTGAGAAATGCAGCATCAGCCGCTTCAAAGGTTTGGGCGAAATGAACGCCGAGCAACTCTGGGACACCACCCTCAATCCAGATACCCGTCGCTTGTTGCCTGTGCAACTGGGCGTGCTCGATTTTGCGCAAACCGAAGGCGTGATCACCCAACTGATGGGCAAAGGCGAAGCCGCCGCGCGCCGTGAATTGATGGAGTTGCACGGCGACTCCATAGACATTGATGTGTAGGCCACATGACTGAACAAACCACCCTCGACTTGAACGCCTCTGAATCCGACGACGGTATCGCCTTGGGCCATTACGCCTAACGCGCTTACCTCGAATATGCCTTGAGCGTCGTCAAAGGGCGCGCCTTGCCCGATGTCTGCGATGGCCAAAAGCCGGTGCAACGGCGCATCTTGTACGCCATGGACCGCATGGGTTTGGGCTTTGGTGGGCCCAACGGTGCGGTAGGTGCGCGACCTGTGAAAAGTGCGCGCGTGGTGGGCGATGTGCTGGGCCGCTACCACCCGCACGGCGACAGCGCGGCTTATGACGCGTTGGTGCGCATGGCACAAGATTTTTCTCAACGCTATCCGCTGATCGATGGCCAAGGCAATTTCGGTTCGCGCGATGGCGACGGCGCCGCCGCCATGCGTTACACCGAAGCGCGGTTGGCACGCATCACCAGTTTGTTGTTGGATGAAATCGATGAGGGCACGGTCGACTTTCAACCCAACTACGACGGCTCTACTGAAGAACCCAAACAATTGCCCGCGCGTTTGCCGTTTGCGCTGCTCAATGGTTCCAGCGGCATTGCAGTCGGCATGGCCACCGAAATTCCCAGCCACAACTTGCGCGAAGTGGCCGATGCCTGTGTGGCGTTGATCAAAAACCCCAAGCTCAGCCACGACGAATTGCTGCAATGGCTGCCTGGCCCCGACTATCCCGGTGGCGGGCAAATCATCAGCAGCGCAGCCGATATTTCAGACGCCTACGCCACCGGAAGAGGTTCACTCAAGGTGCGGGCCCGTTGGGTCATCGAAGATCTGGCGCGAGGTCAATGGCAGTTGGTTGTCAACGAATTGCCGCCCAATGTCAGCTCGCAAAAAGTGTTGGAAGAAATCGAAGAGTTGACCAACCCCAAGGTCAAGACCGGCAAGAAGGCACTGACCGCAGAGCAGACACAACTCAAAGCCACGGTGTTGTCTGTGCTCGATGGGGTGCGCGATGAATCGTCCAAAGACGCGCCTGTGCGTTTGGTGTTTGAACCCAAAACCCGCACCATCGACCAACAAGAATTGATCACCACTTTGCTGGCGCACACCAGTTTGGAGAGTTCTGCCTCGATCAACCTAACCATGGTCGGTTTGGATGGCAAACCGGTTCCCAAAACACTCAGGCAAATGTTGGAAGAGTGGATTGCGTTTCGACAAACCACGGTGCAGCGGCGATCACAATTTCGCCTTGACAAGGTGCTGGCGCGTATCCATATCCTGGAAGGTCGCCAGTTGGTGTTGCTCAACATCGATGAGGTGATTCGCATCATTCGCACCAGCGACGAACCCAAGCCTGCGCTGATCAAACGCTTCAAACTGAGTGAGCGCCAGGCCGAGGACATTTTGGACATTCGTTTGCGCCAACTCGCGCGATTGGAAGCCATCAAGATCGAACAAGAGCTCAAAGAACTGCGAGAAGAACAAGGCAAGCTAGAAGATGTGTTGGGCAGCACCGCATCATTGCGCCGATTGATGGTCAAAGAAATCGAAGCCGACGCCAAGTTGTTTGCCGATGAGCGGCGCACACTGATTCAAGCCGAGAAAAAAGCGGTTGCCGAAGTCAAAGTCGTTGATGAACCCGTGACGGTGGTGGTGTCTGAAAAGGGTTGGGTGCGTGTGCGCCAAGGCCACGGCCATGAGCCCGGCAGTTTCGCGTTCAAAGCGGGCGATGGTTTGTACGACACCTTTGAATGTCGAACCGTGGATCAACTGATTGCCTTTGGCAGCAACGGTCGTGTCTATTCGGTACCTGTCTCGGCATTGCCCGGTGCGCGTGGCGATGGCCAACCGGTCACCACCTTGGTGGATGTTGAAACCGGGACACAGCTGGTGCACTATGTCGCAGGTCCCACCACGATGACGCTGCTGCTGAGCGGCTCGGGGGGGTATGGTTTTGTGTGCTGTGTCGACAATTTGGTGTCCCGAAACAAAGCTGGCAAGGCCTTTATCAGCTTGCAAGCGGGCGAGACGGTATGCGTGCCGTCTGTGGTGGGCGGTGGCAATGGCGCAGAGCCTTTGCCTATCGCCACGCATGTGGTGTGTGCTTCCACCGGCGGTCGCATTCTGACGTTTGACATCGCCGAACTCAAGGCGATGGAAAAAGGCGGGCGCGGATTGATGCTGATGGACTTGGAAGACATAGACACATTGGCGGGAGCCGCCGCATACACCCGCAGCATCTGCTTGTGGGGCGTCGGGCGTGGTGGCAAAGCCCGCGAAGAAACGCTGGAAATCAGAAGCTTGAATAATGCCCGTGCCGCCCGTGCCCGAAAAGGAAAAATGGCGGACTTGGGTTTTAAGCCCACTCACGTGTTGAGGGTGTTGTAAGTACCTCGCTTTCTTTTTATCTGTTCAAAGGCAGAAACATGCAATCCAAACAACGACGACCTTGGGTTCGTCTCGTAGGGTACGGGGCTATCTGTACGCTGGCAACCATTGCCTCCGCTCAACAACCTGATAGCAAGTCTGTAGCAGTCGCCAAACCCGCGATGACGGTGACTGTGGCGCAACCCCAATCTCAGCAACTCTCTCAGCGTTTGAGCGCCAATGGCACTGTGGCGGCGTGGCAGGAAGCCGGTATTGGCGCTGAAATCGGCGGCTTGCGTTTGACCCACGTGCGTGTCAATGTGGGCGATCAAGTCAAGGCGGGTCAAGTGCTGGCTGAGTTTGCCAAGGATGCGGTGCTGGCAGAGATCAACCAAGCCATGGCTGCGCTGAACGAAGCCAAAGCAGTTGCGTCTGAAGCGCAAGCTAATGCAGACCGATCCCGCGCATTACAGCCTAGTGGCGTTATCAGTGCGCAGCAATTCAACAAAGATGTGACTGCCGAAACCACCGCCAAAGCGCGGGTGGAATCTGCGCAGGCCAATCTCGCCGTCAGTGAATTGCGATTGAAGCAAACCCAGGTGCTTGCCCCTGACAGCGGCACCATTTCATCGCGATCAGCCAGTGTCGGCTCAGTGGTGGGATTGGGCAGCGAATTGTTTCGATTGATTCGCGGTAACCGCTTAGAGTGGCGCGCAGATTTGGTGTCCAACGAATTGTTTCGTATCAAGCCAGGCCAAAAAGTGCGCATCACTGTGGCCAGCGGTGTCGAAGTCATTGGCCAAGTCAGAATCCTCGCGCCTACCGTTGATGCGCAAAACCGCACGGGTTTGGTGTATGTGGATTTACCGGCCACTGCGCAAGGCTTGCTC
>JBJTXF010000067.1:0-4481 GCA_046082145.1 Limnohabitans sp.
GGGCCACCTTTTGCCACAGCTCGTCGGTGATGAATGGAATGATCGGGTGCGCCAATCGCAAAATGGCTTCCAGTGTGCGTATGAGAGTGCGGCGTGTGGCGCGTTGTTGCGACTCGTCGCCTTGTTGAATTTGTACCTTGGCAATTTCCACATACCAATCGCAATACTCGTTCCAGACAAATTCATAAATGGCTGTGGCCACATGGTCTAAGCGGTATTCTGCAAAGCCTTTGGCCACTTGTTCTTCGGTGCGTTGCAACAAGGAACTGATCCAGCGGTCGGCTTGGCTGAACTTCATGTATTGGTAAAACGGTCCGGCAGGAATGTGCTCGCCGCTCTCACTGATGCGAGGCGGTGAGCATTCGGCTTTGGTGTGTTCTTTCAGACCGCCATCCTGTTCTTCGCCATTCGTCAGCACAAACCGCGCAGCATTCCACAGCTTGTTGCAGAAATTGCGATAGCCTTCGCAGCGCTTGCTGTCGAAATTGATGCTGCGGCCCAAGGAGGCCAATGCCGCGAATGTGAACCGCAAAGCGTCTGCACCGTAAGCGGGGATGCCTTCGGGAAATTCTTTTTCGGTGTTCTTGCGAACCTGTGGCGCGGTTTCGGGTTTGCGCAAACCTTGGCTGCGTTTTTCCAACAAAGGCGCAAGCGCGATGCCGTCGATCAAATCCACTGGGTCCAGCACATTGCCTTCGGACTTGCTCATCTTTTTGCCTTGCGCGTCACGCACCAGGCCGTGAATGTACACATGCTTGAACGGCACACGCCCGGTGAAATGCGTGGTCATCATGATCATGCGGGCGACCCAAAAGAAAATGATGTCGTAGCCGGTGACCAATACACTGGAAGGCAAGTACAGATCACGGTCGCTGCCGTCACCCAATGTGCTGAACGGCACCAGCGCGCTGGAGTACCAAGTGTCGAGCACGTCTTCATCGCGTTTCAAGGTTTTGCCGGGCGCTTGGGTTTGTGCCGCTGCTTCATCTTGTGCCACGTACACGTTGCCGTCTTCGTCGTACCACGCCGGAATTTGATGGCCCCACCACAGTTGTCGGCTGATGCACCAGTCTTGGATGTTGTTCATCCACTGGTTGTAGGTGTTGACCCAGTTTTCGGGCACAAATGTCACGGCACCCGATTCAACCGCGTCGATGGCTTTTTGCGCAATGCTTTTACCGCTCGGGTCCTTGTCGCTGACTTTGTTCATGGCGACAAACCATTGATCGGTCAACATGGGTTCGACAATTTGTCCCGTGCGTGTGCAAATGGGCAACATCATCTTGTGGGGCTTGATCTCCAGCATCAAACCCAGTGCTTCCAAATCACGGTTGACAGCTTTGCGTGCTTCAAACCGGTCCATGCCTTGGTAAGCCATTGGACCGTTGTCATTGACCTTGGCATCCAAAGTGAAAATGGTGATCAATGGCAGGTTGTGGCGTTGTGCGCAGGCATAGTCGTTGAAGTCGTGTGCGCCAGTGATCTTCACGCAACCGGATCCGAATTCGCGGTCCACAAAGTCATCGGCAATGATGGGAATTTGGCGATTACACAATGGCAAATCCACCATTTGCCCCACAAGGTGTTTGTAGCGTTCATCGTCAGGGTGAACCGCCAGTGCGCCATCCGCCATCATGGTTTCGGGGCGGGTGGTAGCAATCGTCATGCCTTTTTGCGGCACACCTTCAAGGTCTTGTGGTCCGTTTGAAAACGGATAGCAGATGTAATGCATCTTACCCTCAGACTCGGTGGCCTCCACTTCGAGGTCAGACACCGCGCTCATCAACACTGGGTCCCAGCTGACCAAGCGCTTGCCCCGGTAAATCAGGCCTTGCTCATAGAGCTGAACAAAGGTCTCGTTGACGACCTTGGACAAGGCATCGTCCATGGTGAAGTATTCGCGGCTCCAGTCCACGCTGTCGCCCATGCGGCGCATTTGTTGGGTGATGGTGTTGCCCGATTGCTCTTTCCATTCCCACACTTTGGCGATGAAGTTTTTGCGCGCTTCAGGCGGGGTAGGCCCCATGTCGTGCCGACTGATGCCTTGGCCTTGCAATTGGCGCTCAACCACGATTTGGGTGGCAATACCAGCGTGGTCTGTGCCTGGTATCCACACAGTGTTGAAGCCGCGCATACGGTGGTAGCGCGTGAGGCTGTCCATGATGGTTTGGTTGAATGCATGGCCCATGTGCAATGTGCCGGTGACATTCGGTGGAGGCAGTTGGATGGCAAACGCAGGTTGGTCTTGCACTGGTTTTCCGGTGCCACGGTATCCGGCAACGGCATAACCACGGTTTTCCCATTCGGGGCCCCAACGCGCTTCAATGGCAGCAGGTTCAAAAGACTTGGAGAGGCTGTCTAGGCCGGGTTGCGTTGGGATGCTGGTCATGTCGTGATCAGTGAAGTGGAATAAAAAAGCAGTCGACTTTAGAGAGTGGCTGCAATTTGACGCAGTGCGTTGGCAAACACCTGAGCGGGTTGACCGCCGGAAATCAGATGCTTGTCGTTGATGATGACCGCCGGCACCGAGTGTATGCCTGCGCTGGTGTAGAAATGTTCTTTCTCGCGAACCTCTTGGGCATATGTATCGCTTTCCAAAACGCTGCGGGCTTGTGACACATCGAGCCCCTCGGCTCGCACAATGGCCAATAGCACCTCGTGTGCATCGATTTTTTCTCCACGACCTTGGTAGGCATTGAGCAAGGCCTTTTTAAGTCGATGTTGGGCTTGGCTGCTTTGAGTCACTTCAACCCAATGCAACAAGCGGTGTGCGTCAAAGGTGTTGTAAATGCGACCGCGACCCGTGGGATGGAATGCAAACCCCACCTCTGCGCCACGCGCTTTGATGTTTTGGTACATATGCGCTTGTTGTTCGGCAGTCGAGCCGTATTTTTTGCCCAAATGCTCCACCAAATCTTCGCCTTCGGGGGGCATGTTTGGATTGAGTTCAAACGGTTGGAAATGGATATCTGCGGTGACTTCGTCTTTGACTTCTGAAAGGGCTTGTTCAAGTGCGCCCAGACCCACCGCGCACCATGGACAGGCCACATCAGAGACAAAATCAATTTTCAAATGGGTGGCCATTCGGGACTCCTGGTGAGAAATATTCAGTGCAACGCCAATGACATGGCCAATGCTTTGACACATTGGGCGTTGAGCGTTTTGCCTTTGGCGGCCACGTAAGCATCGGGGCGCACCAGCACCCATTGGGATTTTTCCGCATGACAGGCTTGTCGCAATTGTTTGTGCGTGTCCGTCACGCATTCAATAACTTGCGCTGGTTTTTTATGCACCACTTGTATGGCGCGTATGAATGCTGTCTTTGTCAAAGATTGCAAACGGACGATGTCTTTGGTGGAGAGTTCACCGAATACCAAGAGCAGCATGTGACCGTTTGCCCAGTTGATCAAATCGGCCAGCGTTCCATGGCTGCGGTCGGCAAATTGAATGCGGGTGTTTTGCACCATGAATCCACCGTTGTCTTGGCATATGTTGGACAAGGTGTAGCGGTTGGCCTCTGCCATGCGACCGGTGTTGATGAGAGGACGCGCAAATGCATGTTGCTTGGCCAAACCAATGGTGGCATCGCGAAACAAGCGTTCAGCGCCTTGGGGGGCACGCAAAAAACGAGCGGTTCGATTGGTCACCTGCACATTGCGTTGTGCTGCCTGGTGTCGTTCGGGGTGGTAGCTGCCAAGCAGTTCGCCAGGGGCATGGCCACGTACCACGGCGGCCAATTTCCAGGCCAAATTGTCCGCATCGGCAATGCCTGTGTTACCGCCACGCGCACCAAAAGGGCTGACCACTTTGGCGGTGTCGCCGATGAAAAACACACGCCCATGTCGAAGCCGATGCAAACATTGTGATTTGTAGGCGTAAGGCCCGACCCAGACCAATTCACATTCGACATGCGGGCCGAATTGTTTGCGCAACCGTTCACGCACCACATCTTCACGGCTGACATAAGCCGGGTCGGCATCGTGCGCCATTTGGTAATCAATGCGCCAGACATCGTCAGCCATCAAGTGTTGCCAGACAGCGCGGTTGTCGTTGAAAGGCGCTTCGATCCATGTATGACGTTCGGCAGGCGAGGTGTGTTTGAAGCGCACATCGGCAATACACCAACGGTCGTCGCCTCGCTTGCTATCCATGGTGGCGCCGAGCCATGCGTGAAACGGTGTGTGTGATCCGCAGGCATCAATCACATGCCGGGCTCGCAATGCATAAGTTCCTGCTGGACATTGAATCTGAATAGTTCCATCAGGACAATAATTACCAGGATTACAAGTATTACAATTATTATTACCCACACCATTCGAGAAAAAACCAGAAGGGCAAGGATAACATTGACTCATTCCTTGATTTTGTTGAAAATATCCTATTTGACAATAAATTGACATTGAACTATTTACTGGACAATATGAACCTACTGGACAAATATTTAAAATCGGTAAATAATTATTATTACAAAAATATCCACC
>JBJTXF010000068.1:0-3407 GCA_046082145.1 Limnohabitans sp.
GTTGCGTGCAATTTGGCCGGATAGACGACTGCGCCCAGTCAAATCACCAAAGGGTCGACATCCACCGCCCAGCGCATCACCGATTTATGCTCATCTCGCAAACCATGCAATGTATGTTGCCAATGGCTCAAGAACTGTTGCAACGCAGGTCGTGAATGTGACTCCAGCAACATTTGCGCCCGTTCGACGTTGGCCACACGTTGCAAGCCCATCGGTACGGCAGGGTAGACCGTGACAGCCAGTGATTGCGATGACAGCCATTGCTGGCCCATCTCTCTGGCAGCATTCAAAAAAGCTTGTGCGGCTTCTTGCGTGCGCGCTTCTGCCCGCAACAAGGCTTGAAAGCTGAACGGTGGCAAACCCGCTTGCCTGCGCTCGGTCAGTTGTTGTTCGGCAAACCCGACGACATCGTGGTGCTTGAGGCATTCAAACAAAGGGTGTGCGGGATGAAAGGTTTGCACCCACATGTCGCAGCCATGGACGGTGGACAAGTCGGCATCTCTGCCCGCCCGACCTGCGGCTTGTGACAACAGCGCAAACAAGCGTTCGGGTGCGCGGAAATCGGCGCTGAACAAGGCGCCGTCGGGGTTGAGTGCAGCCACCAGCGTGACGCGTCGAAAGTCGTGGCCTTTGGCCACCATTTGCGTGCCCACCAGCACATCCACGTCGCCGTCATGCACCTGTGCGAGTTGGCGCACCAGTTCGCCTTTGCCACGGGTTGAATCGGCATCGATGCGTGCAATCCGCAACGGTGAGCCGTCAGGGCGTTGCTGGTCGTGCAGCAATTCGGCCAAATGTTCTTCGATTTTTTCGGTGCCGTGTCCCAAGGCCCCGATGTCTTGGTTGCCGCAAGCCGGACAAGCGCGTGGTACCGCTTGGGTCAGGCTGCAATGGTGGCAGCGCAAACTGCGGTCAGATTTGTGAAACACGCGAAAAGCACTGCAATGCGGGCATTCGCTTTTCCAGCCGCAAGATGTGCAATGCAACACCGGCGCATAGCCGCGTCGGTTGAGCAGCACCAACACTTGTTCGCCCCTGCCCAAGCGCTCGCGCATGGCGGCCAACAGCGGTGCTGACACCAATGTGCGACGCGGTTGTTTGCCCATGTCTACCCGACGTAATTGCGGCAAGCTGCCTTGGCCGATGCGACTGGGCATAGATAAGCGGATGTAGCGTGGCGAGTCGTGTGCATCCACAGGCGAGCGGCTGTGGTGCCAGCTTTCCAGCGAGGGCGTGGCTGATCCCAAAATCACCTGCGCAGATTGCAATCGGCCCCGGTACACCGCCAGATCTCTTGCCGAATAACGGGCGCCTTCTTGTTGTTTGTAGCTGGGGTCGTGCTCTTCATCCACCACGATCAGTTTCAAATGCGGCACCGATGCCAGCACCGCCAACCGCGTGCCCAGTACCAGCCGGGCTTGGCCGGTGTGCGCAGACAACCAACTGTTGAGCCGTTGTGCAGGTGTCATGCCGCTGTGCATCGACACAATGGCAGCATCGCCCAACGACGCAAAACGCCGGCGCACCCGTTCTTCCAGTTGCGGGGTGAGATTGATTTCCGGCACCAGCATCATCACTTGCGCTTGCGGGTCCATGGTTATCACTTGCTCTGCGCGCCGCAAATACACCTCGGTTTTGCCGCTGCCTGTGTTGCCATGCAATAAAAAAGTACCCGACCCGGTCGCCAACTGTTGCAACACATGGTGTTGTTCTGCGGTCAGTGCAGGCGACAAAGCGGGTTGCGTGCGGGCAGAACCTGGGTCAACCGTTTGGGCGCGTTTTGCCAGCTTGCGCAACAACTGTTGTCGGCTCACATCGCGTAATGAGGGCGGCAGACTGCCCAAGGCGAATTCGCCGACAGATCGTTGGTAATAGGCTGCGGCAAACCCCATCAATTCCATCCAGTGTGCGTCCAAGGGGGCGATGTCGGTCAACGCTTCTTGGATGGGTTTGATCTGCGTCGATGGCGGTGCCGATACTTCTCCGGGCCAAACCAGCCCCAAGGTATCCCGCGATCCCAGTGGCACGCGTACCAATGTGCCTGCAGGCAGCAATGACTCACTTTGGTAAGCCAATGGCCCGCTCAAGCGGCTGTGTGCCGGGGTGGCCACAAAAACAGGCAAAAGCGCTGACATGTCAAGTCCCCATTTGCGCGTGGAAATTCACAGAAAACTTCATATACCGACCTAAGTGGTTGATTGGCAAGGGATTTGAAAACGATCCAACTTTTCTGTGGATAACTTTGTTGACAGCTTGTCAGACAGCTTCTGAAAGCCCGATAAATCAAGGCTTTGGACACAATGCCCGAAAATTTGGCAACCGCTTGATCTGTTCAAAATCAAGGACTTACAAAAAAACCAAGCCGAAGTGTATTTTTTTTCAGGTGTAAGCCCTTGGTATAGGAAGGAATTAAATTTTGTGCATAAGTTCACTTTCCGCCAGCCAGGCTTGACATGGCAGGATCAGGGTGTAGCCTGACGCAAGACTTTGGAATGGCTGTGAACAGCATCAACCAATGCGCTGACATGCTCAGGCGGCGTGAATTGGCTGATGCCGTGGCCGAGGTTGAAGATATGCGTGGGGCCGGTGGTCGAGTTGTCGGTGTGCGGCTGGCCAAAGCTCTCTAACACCCGGCGAACTTCGGTGGCGATGTGTTCTGGCGGTGCAAACAAAATGTTGGGATCGATATTGCCTTGCAGCGCTTTGCCCGGGCCGCCGGGCTGGCCGCCGACCAGCTGGCGCGCTTTGCCCAAATGCATGGTCCAGTCCAAGCCCAAAACCTCGCAATCGAGGTTTTTCATTTCAGGCAGCCACAGGCCGCCCCCTTTGGTAAAGACGATACGCGGAATGGCTTGTCCGTCATGGCTGCGTTTGAGTTGAGCCAACAAACGCTCGGTATAGGCCAAGCTGAAGGTTTGGAAAGCACCGTCAGCCAGCACACCGCCCCAGCTGTCAAACACCATCACGGCTTGCGCACCGGCATCAATTTGCGCATTCAAATAAAGCGCCACCGCATCGGCATTGATGGCCAGAATGCGGTGCATCAAATCGGGTCGGCTGTACATCAGCGATTTGACCAAACGGTAGTCGTCAGAGCCACCGCCTTCCACCATGTAGCAGGCCAATGTCCAAGGGCTGCCAGAAAAACCAATCAGGGGCACCCGACCTTGCAAGGCTTTGCGGATCGAGGTGACGGCATCGAAGACATATTGCAGTTTGTGCATGTCTGGCACAGCCAGAGCAGCGACTGCTGCTTCGTCGCGGACCACGGTTTCGAAGCGCGGCCCTTCGCCTTGGGCAAAGCTCAGACCCAGTCCCATGGCATCGGGCACGGTCAAGATGTCTGAGAACAAAATCGCGGCGTCCAGCGGGTAGCGATCCAAAGGTTGCAGGGTGACCTCGGTGGC
>JBJTXF010000069.1:0-5557 GCA_046082145.1 Limnohabitans sp.
ATGCAAGCTTCATTTCAATCTGGTACTTATAAAGGTAATACGATTCCGTTGGTTCCCAGTCAAAAAGCCCAGCTCAGAGTTAATTGGAATTTCTTACCAGAGCAAACGATAAGTCTGAGTTCCACTTTTCTCAGTGAGCAATTTTTTGCAGGTAATTTTTCCAATACATACAAAATTCCAAGTTACACAGTGACTGATATTATTTATCAATACAAATCCCCCGATTGGGAGTTTCAACTCATCGTTAAAAATGCCTTTGATAAAGACAATTACAGTTATGCAACGATGGTGTGGAATGGTACGACTGGGCTATACCCCGACATGAAACGAAGTGTTTTTGCGCTTTACAAGTACTATTTGAAATAACGAATCACTGTGCTTCCTCAACGCATCATCTGCTTGACTGAAGAGACCACCGAATGGTTGTATCTCTTGGGTCAAGCGCATCGCATTGTGGGTATTTCTGGCTACACGGTCCGACCCAAAATCGCCCGCTCTGAAAAACCTAAGGTATCTGCATTCACCAATGCAAAGATCGACAAAATATTGGCGCTTCAACCCGACTGCGAGTTTGGCTTTTCAGATTTGCAGGCTGATATCGCAGCGGCGTTGATACGGCATGGTATTCAAGTCACTGTGTTTAACCAGCGCAGTGTTGAAGACATTTTTTCTATGCTGTATCAAGTGGCTGCGATGGTGGGTGAGGCTGAGCAAGGTCTGCAACGCCTATCGCAAATGCAGTCGCATTTACAAGCCGTTCGGCAAACCGCCCAAACATTTGCTCGTCGACCCCGTGTTTACTTTGAAGAGTGGGATGATCCGCCGATCAGCGCCATTCGTTGGGTGTCGCAATTGATCAGCATAGCGGGCGGTGACGATTGCTTTCCTGAACTGGCTGTGCAGTCGCTCGGAAAAAACCGCATCATCGCTGACCCGCTGGAAGTGGTGCGAAGACAACCTGACATCATCATCGGGTCATGGTGCGGAAAAAAATTTCGTCCTTCGCTGGTCGCTGCAAGAGATGCTTGGGCTGCTGTGCCAGCTGTCGCTAACAATCAATTGTTTGAGATCAAATCAGCAGACATTTTGCAGCCGGGACCTGCAGCATTGACCGATGGTGTAGACCAGTTGCACCGCATCATCAGCCAGTGGGTGGAAAACCATGCATAAGTTCACGCTGCTTTGGGTGATGTATTGGCTTTGCCACGCGTCATATGCAGTCACGGTGGTGGATGACCGTCAAATCACCCATGACATCCAGCGAGCGCCCCAACGCATCGTCACCTTGATGCCGTCGTTGGCTGAGTCAGTGTGTGCGTTGAATGCTTGCGACAGATTGGTGGGCACTGATAACTACGCGGACTGGCCAGAGCAAGTCAAAGCATTGCCCAAATTGGGTGGCTTGTATGACGCCTCCGTAGAAGCCATTGTCCGTTTGAAGCCTGACTTGGTGTTGGCGGGGAAATCGACTCGCATCGTTGGGCGACTGGAGTCGCTGGGTATTCAATTGATTGCGCTGGAGCCGCAAAACTTGGCCGATGTTGAGCGCAGCTTGCATGTCATTGCACAGGCCTTGCATTTGCCGCAGGCGGATGCAAAAGCCAAGGCGGTGTGGTCAAGTGCCATGTTGTCGGTCGAGTCCGCTGCAAAAATGCTGCCCGCCCATGTCCGTGGCAACAGCATTTACTTTGAAGCCAGTACGGGTGGGTATGCGGCTGGTGAAAGCTCGTTCATTGGAGGCATCATCAGCCAGTTGGGTTTGCGAAATATCGTTGACAAACGCATGGGCGCATTTCCTCAAATCAACCCTGAGTTTGTTGTTCGAGCCAAACCTCATTGGATTGTGTTGGCAGAGCCGATGGCGCAGTCGCTCGCTCGACGCCTGGGTTGGAGCAACATGGACGCTGTGAAGTCGCATCGTGTGTGCCAACTGAGCGCTGCTCAAGGCCACATGCTGGTGAGGCCTGGACCGCGTATCGGCGAAGCTGCGCAAATATTGGCTGCGTGTTTCAATCAATCCAAAAAGCCATGACCACCAGTTTTTTCCACAAAACATTAAAGGTGTCATTGGTATGGTTATGCCTTTCTGTTGTTGTGTGTGTGTTGGGGTTGACCGCGGGCATCCATGGATTTGAATGGGTTGTCGATTTGTCCGATCCTGTGGTGTTGGATATTCGATTACCTCGGACGATGGGCGCTTGGTTGGCAGGCGCGTTATTGGGTTTGTCCGGCGCGATGTCGCAAGCATTGTTTCGCAATCCATTGGCAGATCCTTATTTGTTAGGCAGTGCTTCCGGTGCAACCTTGGGCGTGAGCGTGGCTTTGGCGCTGGGCGCATGGGGTGGCGCGTATATCGCGCCTGAAATCCCTTCAAGCGGTCCATGGGTGTGGCGATTGGGGTTGACGGGTGCTGCTTTTGTGGGAGCTTGGGCCGCCGTGTTGCTGACCATGTTGTTGGCCAATGGCGTGCAGCACACATTGCGTTTGTTGTTGGCTGGCGTGGTGGTGGGTATCGTATTGGGTGCCTTCACTTCATTGCTTACTGCAAGCCAACCGCATCTTTTGCCCGCCATGCAATCTTTTTTATTGGGTAACACCGCCATGGTCAACGGCTCAGCTTGTTGGCTCATGGCCATGGTGCTTGTGCTGTGTGGTTTAGCTGCTTGGCGTTTGAGCCCACTCCTTGACGCATTGGGGCTGGGTGACGACACTGCAAGGAGTTTGGGTTTGCAGGTGGTGCCGTTGCGTTTGTTGTTGTTGGCTGCAATGGCCTTGGCTACTGCAACTGCCGTGGCGCAAACTGGACTGATTGCCTTCGTCGGTTTGGTTGCACCGCAATTGGTGCGGTCGCAATTGCGAGGTCGATTTGTGTCACTGTCCTGGTTGTCTGCGTTAGCAGGTGGGGCGTTGCTGTGTATGGCAGACATACTGGCGCGAGTGCTGTCAGCGCCTCAGGAATTGCCTGTGGGCGTATTGACAGCTGTATTGGGCGGTGGGTATTTGATATGGCGATTGCGCGTGTTAAACATTGCAGAGGGTGACGCATGATCACACCTCTTGAAGCCAAAGGATTGAATGTCTGGCACGGCAAAAAACAGGTGCTGTATGGCATCAAAACCGCTTTTGAAGCGGGCACCTGGACCAGTGTTGTCGGCCCCAATGGTGCAGGAAAAACCACCTTGCTCAAGGCCTTGGCTGGTTTGTTGGAGAGCCAGGGCGAGGTGTTGTTAGCTGGTCAGCCTCTGAGTTCTTTTTCACACCATGAGCGTGCCCGTCAATTGGCATGGTTGTCTCAAAATGACGTGTCTATGGACGATTTGAGTGTCCAAGATGTGGTGATGCTGGGGCGCCTGCCGCACCAACAGTGGTGGCAAGGTGCAACCTCATTCGACCACCAAATGGTTGATGCTTGTTTGCATGCGCAACAGTTGGCGGATTGGCGTTTTCGCAGTCTGGGCACCTTGTCTGGCGGAGAGAGGCAGCGCGTGTTACTGGCTCGTGCTTTGGCCGTATCAGCGCCGGTTCTGCTGATGGATGAACCGGTGGCCAACGCAGATTTACCGCACCAGTCTGAATGGTTACGCACCGTACGTGCCCAAGTACAGCAAGGCCATACGGTGGTCAGTGTCTTGCATGATTTGAATCTGGCTTTGTGTGCCCAGCAATTGGTGGTGATGGACCAAGGTAAAGTGGTGATGCAATCTGGTCCTGATAACCCATTGCTACATGACTGTTTCAAGCAAGTGTTTGGACCGCAGTTACGCGTTCACCGGGTGGAAGATAGGTGGGTGGTTTTGCCTGCATGACAGTAAGCTTTTGAGCTTCAATGGCCCCATAAAGAATTTGCTAAGCTCAAAGCCAGTTGACAAGAAAGCATGCCATGTCCTCATTGATCACTCGGCCCAATTTTTATTCCGATGCATCCAAAGTTCGTGGAGACTTTGAGCCAGGGGATGCCTTTTATGAAGCGTTGATGGATTCGCACGAAGGTTTGAGCGAGGCGCAAAGCCATTTACTCAATGCACGTTTGATTTTGGTATTGGCCAACCATATCGGTCATTTAGAAACCCTTGTGCAAGCAATACAAACGGCTAGGGATCAGTTGGAGTAAGCGCATTGGCCATTGGGGGCTTAACCGTTAATCCCTGGCGGTTTTTTGTTTGAAACTGCACCACTCGGCGACTTGGCACTGCCAACAAAGCGGTTTGCGTGCTTGGCACACATAACGACCCAACAAAATCAGCCAATGGTGTGCATCAACCAAATAATCTTTCGGTATGCGTTTGAGTAAACCCATTTCAACGTCATAAGGTGTCTTACCGGGCGCGAGGCCAGTGCGGTTACTCAACCGAAAAATATGCGTGTCCACGGCCATGGTGGGTTCACCAAACGCCACATTCAACACCACATTAGCTGTTTTACGACCGACCCCGGGCAATGATTCCAGGGCCTCGCGTGTGCGCGGCACCTTGGATTGGTATTGGTCAACCAAGATGCGACAGGTTTGCATCAGGTGCTTGGCCTTGCTGCGAAACAGTCCAATGATTTGGATATGTGCCTCTAGCGCGGATATGCCCAAATCCAGAATGGCTTGTGGTGTGTTGGCCACTGCAAACAAACGGCGCGTGGCTTTGTTCACACTGACATCCGTGGCCTGTGCGCTGAGCAAGACAGCGGTCAGCAATTCAAACACACTGGTATATTCCAATTCAGTATTGGGTTGCGGATTGGCTGCTTTTAGCCTCGCAAAGAACGGTTCGATCTGCTCTTTTTTCATCATTCACTTATTGGGGTCAGAGCCCGATTATCTTCATATGCAATTTGCCCAACGATTAGACAAGGTTGAAACTTCAGCCATTCGTGAACTCTTTAAATTGCTCGGCAAGCCCGGCATCATCAGTTTTGCGGGCGGGTTTCCTGACAGTGCCATGTTTGATGTTGAGGGCATTCGCGAGGCCAGCAAGCAAGCCTTGCAGGAAGAACCCGGTGCCGCGTTGCAATACGGGGCAACAGAAGGCTATCAACCATTGCGTGAACAATTGGCCGCTTTCATGCAATCCAAAGGTGTGGCGGGCTTACGCGCTGATGAATTGATTGTCACCACCGGCAGTCAACAAGCTTTGGATTTGGTGGGTAAAACGCTGCTGGATCCACATGACACAGTGTTGGTGGAGTCGCCCACTTTTTTGGCCACGATTCAATGCTTTCGTTTGTATGGCCCTACCGTCTTGGGAGTCCCCGTAGACGCAGAAGGTGTTGACGTGGATGCGCTGGAATCCATGGTCAAGCAGCACCGCCCCAAGTTGATATATCTGGTGCCCACTTTTGGCAACCCCAGTGGCGCTTTGACCAGTTTGCAACGGCGGCTTCGTATTTTGAATTTGTCGGTGCAATACCAAACTGTGGTGGTCGAGGACGACCCGTATGGCGACCTGTATTTCGCTGATGCGCCACCGCTGTCGTTGTTGGCCTTGAGTGCGCAAGTGCAGGGCAGCCGTGATTGGCTGGTGCATTGCGGGTCTCTCAGCAAAGTTTTGTCGCCGGGTTTGCGTATCGG
>JBJTXF010000070.1:0-6515 GCA_046082145.1 Limnohabitans sp.
AACCTGTTTGATAGCGCAAGTCAACTCCATAGGCAGAAGTGTCTTGAGAAATGATAAGCAATTCTTTGACCCCAGACTCCAACAGCGCCAGGGCCTCATTCAGAACCTCGCCAATGGGCCTTGATCGCAAGTCGCCGCGCATAGACGGAATAATGCAAAACGAACAACGATGATTACAACCTTCGCTGATTTTGAGATACGCATAATGCTTGGGAGTGAGTTTGATACCCGCAGATGGGATCAAATCTATCAACGGATCATGAGGCTTTGGCAAGTGAATATGAACGGCGTCCATCACTTCTTGTGTGGCATGTGGTCCAGTGACAGCCAAAACGCTAGGGTGTAGCCCTTTGACGAGATTCTGACCGTCATGGCCAGACTTAGCACCCAAGCATCCAGTCACAATGACTTTGCCATTAGAAGCTAATGCCTCGCTGATGGTATCCAAACTTTCTTTAACGGCATCATCAATGAAGCCACAGGTATTCACGATAACCAGATCAGCACCATCAAATGTTTTTGAAGTAGTGTAACCCTCTGCACTTAACTGTGTGAGTATCAATTCAGAATCGGTCAAGGCTTTAGGACAACCCAAACTGACAAATCCTACTTTGGGAGCCACACTCATTTTTTAAAACCCATGGCTTTGGCCATTTGTTCTTGCATTTGACCCAATATTTGCGTGGATTGCCGAGCGTAATTGCTCATTAAATTTTGCATCGCCTGACTTGGACTGGTCATCATTTGTGCCCAAGCCTCTGCAGATAAAGGTTGAACTTGTTCAGCCATGTGTTTCTGAAAATTACAAAAGTTTTGGATGTTGTTTTCCAAGTAACTCCCCATCAAGGATTGCAAGGAATGTCCATAGAAACGAATTATGTTGGCCAATGCAATTTCAGAAAATAAAGGCATGCCTTCAGCCTCTTCTTCCAAGATGATCTGTAAATAAATGCTGCGCGTTAGATCTTCTTCGGTTTTTGCGTCGATCACCTTGAGCAATTCACCGTGGACAACAATAGCCTTTACTTCTTGAAGTGTGATGTAGTTAGAAGTTTTTGTATCGTAAAGTCTGCGATTTGGGTATTTTTTTATGAGTCGCACCTGGCCTACTGCATCAGTAGGTAATTGTTTCTGCGTGTTTTTAGTTCGAGGCAAGTATTATCCTGAGAAAATAAGACGGGTATTCAGACAAAGACAGTAACCTTGAAGATGGTAGGCGCGATTGGACTCGAACCAACGACCCCCACCATGTCAAGGTGGTGCTCTAACCAGCTGAGCTACGCGCCTTCGTTGTCGAGTCCAAATTCTAACAGGAACGAAAAGCAAATATCCTCATCAAAACCTTCATGAATATGACGGGTTTGTAGATTGGTCAATAACGACGTGCGATTTTGACACCTTTTATTGAAATCAGGCTGGAGAGTATTTTTGTAAGACCCAATGTATCAAGTATCTCTACAGTGAATGTCATTCTGGCCTGATCGTTGAATGATTGTGTCTTGACACCAATAACATTAATTTTTTCCTTTGATAGCACTTCAGAAATGTCGCGAAGTAAGCCTTGTCGATCCTCTGCCATGATATGGATATCAACTGCATATTTCATATCGACATTTTTTTTTCCTGCTAGATTCCATTCCACATCAATTACTCGCCCTGAATCTTTGGTTTGCAATTGAAAAAAATTGGAACACCCGACACGATGCACACTGACACCTTTCCCCTTTGTGACATAACCCTTAACGCTATCAGGTGGGGCAGGCTTGCAACATTTGGCTAATTGTGTAAGCAAGGAATCCACACCGACCACCAAGACATTGCCATGGCTGTTTTGAAATTTGGCTGATTGAAATTTCTTGAATAATTTATCGTCGACCGCATTTTGCTCTTGACCTGGTCTAAGGGATAGCTCAATTTGACGCAGAGATAATTCGTCCTTGCCAACCAATTCAAAAAGTCGATTTGATGAATCCAGTCCTAACAGCCTGGCGACACCCTCAAATCTCAAAGCAGTTTTGCCTTCGCGCTGAAGTATTTTTTCAACCAACTCCCTGCCACGAGCAATTGTTTCTTGGGCTTGTTGGAAATTGAACCATGCTCGAATTTTAGATTTTGAACGCTGACTGACAATGAACTTTAGATCCGGATTGAGCCAATCGCGAGATGGTCCACCCTCCTTGGCAGCAGTTATTTCAACCATTTGACCATTCAATAATGTCGTGGATAGAGGTACCAAAGCACCATCAACTTTTGCACCTCTGCATCGATGGCCTAACTCAGTATGAACCGCATAAGCAAAGTCAATAGGAGTGGCCCCATGCGAAAGCTCAATAATGGATGCATCGGGCGTTAAAACATAAATTCGACTTTTACTGTCAATTTCTGTGGATTTGCTCAAAGACTTGGACGTGGAGCTTAAGTCTCGCTCCCAAGCCAATAACTCGCGCAAAACAGAAATGCGTTGAATTTGATCTGATGGAGCCAAATAACCGCAGTAGCCTTTGATACCAGCTTCTTTGTAAGCCCAATGCGCGGCGACACCAAACTCCGCATGTTCATGCATAGCCTGAGTTCTTATTTGTATTTCTATCGCATGCCCTAAGTCATTCCTAACGACAGTGTGAAGTGATTGATAACCGTTGGCTTTAGGTTTTGAAATGTAATCGTCGTATTGACCGTCAACAGGATTTAAATTTTGGTGGACAATGGATAAACAACGATAACAATCAGGAAGTTTTTCTACGATGACACGTAGCGCTCGCAGATCAAGCACCTGCTCAAATCCCAATGATTTGCCACGCATTTTTTTAACAATACTGTATATGTGCTTAGGCCTACCTTGAATTTCTGCCTGAATAGATTCCGCAACAAGCCATTGTTTAAGTTCCTTTTTTAATGTCTCAATTTCTAACTCGCGTTCATGTCTCTTAGCTTCTAAAAAGACAGCGATTTGCTTGTAAATTTGAGGCTCAAGAATGCGAAAAGACAAATCCTCCATCTCCCATTTGATCTGCCAAATTCCGAGCCGATTTGCAAGCGGTGAAAAAATATTCAGGCTATTGATCGCCAGCTCTTCAAATCCTGCTATTTTGTGGGATGTGATAAATCTTAAATGCTGCAGTTGTGAAGCCAATAACAGCATAATTGCTCTAAGGTCTGCAGAAAAAGCAAGTAGCATCCTTCTCACATGTTCGATTTGAAGCGCAGAGAATGTTTGCTTGGATGAGGGATCTCCCGTGATTTTTTGCAATTGAATAATTTTGTGGGCTGATACAGCCAATACGGACAATTCTTTTCCGAATACTGTGGCCAATGTTTCTTTGGGTTGACTCAAAACATTGCACAAATTAGCTAAATAAATGGCTGACTGCAAATCTTGTGAAGCTCCCAAGTTTGAAAGTATTTGACTTACGCCTTCGCAATGGTCTAGCACCGCCTCGCCGCTGAATAGTTTTTTTCCAGTCAACAAAACTTGGGAGAATTCATCTGCTCTGGACAAGATATTTGACATGCACTTTTCAATTCAAAATTTGGCTTTTTACAGAACATTTATTCAATCACAATATCAATGCCCATGTCAGCAGAGTTTGTCTATGCTTACATGTTCGAAAATCATCCCACAACATTACTATGAATTGGACTAACAATGGCAGAAAAATTTTTATCTGGAAAAATTGCATTAATCACCGGCTCCACCAGCGGCATTGGTCTTGGAATTGCTAAATCTCTTGCCCAAGCGGGTGCAAATATTGTGCTGAACGGCTTTGGTGATCACCGTTTCGCAGAGCAAGACCTTCAATCGCTTGGTGTGAAAACGCTGTTCCACGGGGCAGACATGCGCAAACCTTTGGAAATACATGACATGGTTGAATCGGTAAAAAATTCTTGGGGAACCGTTGATATTTTGGTCAATAACGCGGGTATTCAGCATGTCAGCTCTCTCGAAGAATTTTCCGCTGAAAAATGGGACGATGTAATTGCCATCAATCTTTCTAGCTCGTTTCACACAACCCGGTGGGTACTGCCCGGCATGCTGACAAAAAACTGGGGACGTATCCTCAATATTTCCTCTGTCCTTGGACTGGTAGCTTCAGTCAATAAATCAGCATATGTAGCTGCTAAGCATGGCTTGATTGGCTTGACCAAAGTCACGGCCTTAGAAACGTCTACTACAGGGATCACTTGCAACGCTATTTGCCCTGGCTGGGTACTGACACCTTTGGTTCAACAGCAGGTTGATGCAAAGGCCAAGGCCTCAAATATTTCTTTCGACGAAGCTACCAAGCAGTTACTCAGTGAAAAGCAGCCCTCCATGCAGTTCACCACCCCAGAAGAACTGGGTGCACTGGCAGTTTTTCTATGCTCCACAGCGGGCAACAATGTGCGCGGTGCGGCTTGGAACATGGATGGTGGCTGGACTGCCCAGTGAAGTAAGTTAGGGCTATCCACCAAACAGTGGATACCCTAATCGCAGATATTCAGTTCATAAAAAAGTAAGCAAAAATATCTTGAGCATTCGCCTGGCCTGGTTTATCTTTACGGCCATGAAAAAACTCAACCGCAACCCAAACTCTGAAGCATTTTCTGCGCGCTTACGGCTGGCTATGAAGCAAGCCGGCCTGAAGGCTTCAGCCACTCAATTGGCCGACGCTTTCAATCTGCGTTACTGGGGAGAAGGCATCACCGCACATGCCGCCCGTAACTGGATCACAGGTGTATCGATACCCAAGCCAGACAAACTCAAAACCCTGAGTGAGATTCTGCAAATCAGCCCTCACGATTTGTTCTTTGGACCAGAAACTTGTCATTTGCCCGCGACTGAATCCGTGCAATTTCAAAATTTGTGCATGGGTGACACACAGATGTTGAGACAGTTCTTAAAACTCAATCCAGAGCACCAAAGAATGATTCGTCACTGGGTATTACTGGCTTATCTTTACCAAGAGGATCAAATC
The DNA here is from genome assembly GCA_046082145.1 of Limnohabitans sp. Classification (GTDB taxonomy): domain Bacteria; phylum Pseudomonadota; class Gammaproteobacteria; order Burkholderiales; family Burkholderiaceae_C; genus Limnohabitans. Next base: position 4,956 of record JBJTXF010000070.1, read on the forward strand.
AAGAAAAAAAAACCTTGAAACGCTAAAATTTTTCAGGTCGCAGGTTGTATCAACACCACTGCTTGGGCTTCCATGGACATTCCCTGGCCTACTGGTCCAAGCCTTTCCGCTGTTTTGGCTTTGATATTCACCTGCGAAATTTCTATACCCAAAACAATAGCTATTTGCTTGGACATTTCGGGTATGTGTACTGCAAGTTTTGGGGCCTGAGCTATCACCGTTGCATCTATGTTGCTGATTTGCCATTGGCGAGAGTGCAATTCTTCCCTAATTTTAAGTAGCAATCTTTTGGAGTCTGCGTTTTTCCATTGTTCATCCGTATCTGGAAAATGTTTTCCAATATCGCCCAACGCCATGGCTCCCAGTAGAGCATCAATGATGGCATGAAGCAACACATCTGCATCAGAATGACCCAACAAACCTAGTGTGTGAGGTATGTTGACACCGCCAATAACCAAGGGTCTGCCAGGAACCAGTGCATGCACATCCCAGCCCTGTCCGACACGAAAAACTACATTCATAAGCTAATTCTCATTCACAGGATCAAAGGCTGATGGCGATCTGTCGGTCAATATGGATTGAGCCGTTTGCAAATCTTGGGCATAAGTCACCTTAAAATTGAAGGCAGCCGACGGTACCAATAACGGCGAAAACCCCGCCATCTCCATGGCACTGGCTTCATCTGTTACCAACTTTCCAGCTGATATCAAAGCCTGTCGCAACATCCCCAGTCTGAACATTTGCGGTGTTTGCGCCAACCATTTTCCCGTTCTATCCAAAGTCAATTCAACTCGACCATGCTTTTCTTGCTTTAGCGTATCCGGCAAAGGTAAGGCCAGCAAACCACCAACCTTGTCATCAAAGCAAGCCCGTAACAGTTTTTCAACCAACTGAGGTGTCAATAAGCAGCGAGCGGCATCATGTACGAGTACCCATTCATCTGGCCCCACGCCATGCTCTTTCAATGCATTCAGACCTGCCAATACACTTTGCGCCCGGGTAGAACCGCCAGTATGGCTGACAAAGAAATCAGGCTGAGGCCAGTGTTGCAAGACCTGCTCCATGACCGTATCTTCCGGTGCAACGACCAATACACTATGAGCCAATCCTCTGACAGGTTGAAAAGATCGCAGAGTATGAACAACCATGGGTATGCGGTTGATCAATGCATATTGTTTGGGTGTGCCCATGCTGGCTCGGTTTCCGCTTCCCGCACAGGGAATCACTACATGAAACCGGTGCTTAGAGTTATCAACTTCCATGTGTGTGGTTCGGTTATATCGTTATTTCTACTTGGCTATTCTAAAATCTGTGGTTATCACCCTCCCCGGTCTTTGACTGTAGAGGGTGTTTGGCATATTCAAACCTTCACGCAATGCGACTACCCGACCTGATTACTACAAAACGATTCAACGTCAGCCGACCGCCAGGATCTGCGGATACCGTTTTTTTAGCTGAGTTGATTGGCCGAGAAATATCCAATGGAAGAAGTACCGCCATCTTTACAGCGGATGCGTTTGATGCGCAAAGATTATTAGATGAGTTGGTTTTTTTTGCACC
>JBJTXF010000071.1:0-4397 GCA_046082145.1 Limnohabitans sp.
ATCTTTTCAAGGATGGCTTCGCTGGTTTTGAATCGTGACCAAAGAGTTGCCATGTCCTGCTGAGAACGCACACGGGCCTGACCTTTGCCGTCATAACCAAGGGTGACGGTTTTCAGAATGCCATCGCCCCCGAAGGAACGAACACCTTCGGTCAGTTCATCCACGGTAGTGATTCGCAGAAAATCCGCTGTGGGAATTCCAATGGATCGCAGCGCGGTCTTCTCGAGCAGTCGATTCTGAGACGCCTTCAGAAGAGCGGGACCTGGATAAACGGGAACACATTGCTGCAGGACTTCAACCGTGCGAACGGGGATGTTCTCCTGCTCATAGGAGACCACATCGACGATCGCCGCAAACTGCTTTAATGCGTCTTCATCCAGGAATTCAGCTGAGAAAGTGTGATCGGCAATTTGCCCGGCAGGTGAGTCACCATGGTCTCCAAATACGACAAAGCCATAGCCATTGCGGCGAGCAGCCAGGCCAAACATACGTCCCAGTTGGCCCCCACCAAGCATTCCAAGTTGAGAACTCACAGCGCAGTTTGGTGTGGTGGGGGTAGAAAACTCCACCGAAGGTGCTGTCGCTCGCTCGCTCGATTTGTTTTTGCGCACGCCCGTGCATGTGGTCGGTGAAGTCAGTTTGCTGGTCAGGCACAACCTGTTGCGTCAGTCACCTTCTTTGGAGGGTGTTGAGGTGGTGCTGGCGCACCCGCAAGCCTTGGGTCAATGCCAAAACTGGTTGACACAACACCTACCCCAGGCCGAACGCAGAGCGGTTTCCAGCAATGCCGAAGGCGCGCGTTTGGCAGCCACCCAACCCACTTGGGCGGCATTGGCCAGTGAACGTGCCGCCTCGCAATTTGGTTTGCATGTGGTGGCGCACGCCATCCAAGACGAAGCATTCAACCGCACCCGATTCGCTATCGTGTGCTTGCCGCAAACGTTGGCCACGCCACCTGCCACGGGCCACGACTGCACCTCGTTGGTGGTGTCGGTGCCCAACAAGCCGGGTGCGGTGCACGATTTGTTGGTGCCGTTGAAAAAAAACGGTGTGTCCATGACGCGATTCGAATCGCGCCCGGCGAAATCCGGGCAATGGGAATACGTGTTCTATATCGATTTGGAGGGTCACATCACCCAACCGCATGTGAGCAAAGCCCTGGGTGAACTGCAAGCCATGTGTGCCTTTTACAAAGTCATCGGCTCGTACCCGGTCAGCGCACAAGGCTGAGCCATGGGCTTTCAACAACTTGGCTTGATTGGCTGCGGCCTGATGGGCGCCTCTTTTGCGCTGGCCCTGCAAAAACACCAGTTGGTTGGCAAAGTGGTGGGCTTTAGCCCCAGTCAACGCACCCGCGAGCGTGCTTTGCAGCTTGGCGTTATCCAACAACAAGCCGCGTCGATTGCCCAGGCTGTGCAAGGCTGCGATCTGGTGTTGCTCGCTGTGCCTGTCAGCCGCACGGCAGAATGCTTGCAAGCGATGGCATCCACGCTGCCCCCTGATTGCCTGTTGATGGATGTGGGCTCGACCAAAAGCGATGTGGTGCATGCCGCCACCGCTTGTCTCGGCAACCGCTTGGCCTGCTTCGTACCCGCTCACCCCATCGCCGGAAAAGCCGAGTCCGGGGTGGAGCATGCCCAAGCCGATCTCTACCAAGACCGACGCACCATCCTCACGCCCTTGCCGCAGACTGACCCGGCGCAATTGCAGGCTGCACGTCAGGTGTGGAGCGCGATTGGCAGCCATGTCAGTGAAATGACTCCCCAAGCGCACGACGCCACTTTTGCGGCCGTCAGTCATTTGCCGCATTTGCTTGCGTTTGCAGCGGTCAACGCATTGGCTGCTCAGCCTGATGGCGAGAGGTTTTTGGCCATGGCGGGGCCTGGATTTCGGGATTTTTCGCGCATTGCTGCCAGCGACCCGGATGTCTGGCGCGACATACTCAGCGCCAACCAAGCCGAAGTGTTCACCCAAATACGTCACTTTCGCTTGGCACTCGAAGCCTTCGAAAAAGCCATGCAATCCCCTGACCCACAAGCTTTGCGCCAGTTGATAGAACAAGCCCGCCAAGTCCGCTCAGGCTGGGTGCTGCAAACCGGACAAACAGGGGATGAAGATTAATCGAGATACCTTGCCAACTTTTAGAATGGATATTTAAGCGCGCAGGCTCTGCCTTTTATGTTTTCTACCCAGTTCCTTGACATACCCGCACTCGACAGTGCATCCGGCACAGTCACCCTGCCCGGCTCTAAAAGTATTTCCAACCGCGTGCTGTTGCTGGCTGCCTTGTCTGAAGGGACCACTGAATTACAAGACCTGCTGGATTCAGACGACACGCGTGTGATGCTCAACGCGTTGCGTGAAATGGGTTGCAGATTGCGACACCACGGCACTGGCTTGCATGTCAGTGGTATCGGCAGCCAGGCGCCCGCGCAAGAACTGGACTTGTTCATGGGCAACGCGGGCACGGCCATGCGACCGCTCACGGCCGCGTTGGCCTTGATGGGCGCACGAGCGCGATTGCACGGCGTGCCACGCATGCACGAGCGCCCCATCGGTGACCTGGTGGATGCATTGCGCCAACTCGGTTGCCGCATCGACTTCGCAAGCAACGAAGGCTACCCACCGTTGGTACTGCACGGCCATGCTGGTTTGCAATTGGATAAACCTATCCAAGTGCGTGGCGATGTGTCTAGCCAATTTTTGACAGCTTTGCTGTTGGCGTTGCCGTTGGTGGCCACACAAGACATCGTGGTGGAAGTGATAGGCGAACTGATCTCCAAACCCTACATAGAAATCACACTCAATTTGTTGCAACGTTTTGGCGTTCAAGTTTCGCGCCAAGGATGGCAACGCTTCACGGTTCCCGCCGGCAGTCGTTACAGCTCACCCGGTGTGCTGCCCGTCGAAGCGGACGCCTCGTCCGCGAGTTATTTCATGGCGCTGGGTGCCATCGGTTCCACCGATGGCGTTCGCATCCAAGGCGTGGGCGCTGACTCGATTCAAGGTGATATCCGATTCATTGATGCGGCACGAGCCATGGGCGCAGACATCAGCAGCGGCCCCAACTGGGTGCAAACCCGTCGCGGTGCTTGGCCGCTCAAAGCCATTGACTTGGATTGCAATCAAATTCCAGACGCCGCCATGACGCTGGCCGTCATGGCGCTGTACGCCGACGGCCCCAGCACCTTGCGCAACATCGCCAGTTGGCGAGTGAAAGAAACCGACCGGATCGCCGCCATGGCCGCCGAAGCGCGCAAATTGGGCGCAACCGTGGAAGAAGGCCCAGATTGGATTCGGATTGAACCCATCCAACAGTGGCGCCCTGCCAGCATCCACACCTATGACGACCACCGTGTCGCCATGTGTTTTTCGCTGGCAGCGTTCAATCCGGCGGGACTGCCGGTTCGCATCGAAGACCCGAAGTGTGTGGCCAAAACTTTTCCCGACTACTTCGAGGCGCTTTTCTCGGTGTCAACATCGACGCGCGTTCCGGTCATCACCGTCGATGGCCCCACCGCATCCGGCAAAGGCACGTTGGCATCCTTGGTTGCACAGCGTTTGGGCTATCACTATTTAGACAGTGGCGCCCTCTACCGCTTGACAGCGATGGCGAGTTTGCAAGCCGGTTTGTCGCTTGAACCGGCCAATGAAACCGCCATCGCCAAACTGGCGCGCCACTTGCCCGTGGTTTTCGAAGGTGAGCGCGTGCTTTTGTCTGACACCAATGTTTCCGATCAAATTCGCACCGAAGAAGCTGGGATGAATGCCTCCAAAGTGTCTGCCATGCCGCTGGTTCGCCAGGCCTTGGTCGATTTGCAACTGTCTTTTCAACGTTTGCCCGGGCTGGTCACCGACGGCCGCGACATGGGAACCGTCATCTTCCCTAAGGCTGATCTCAAGGTGTTTTTGACCGCCAGCGCTGAAAAAAGAGCGGAGCGTCGTCACAAACAACTGATTTCAAAGGGAATTTCCACTACAATAGAGCTCCTTCGTGCAGCTTTAGAAGCGCGTGACGCGCGTGATACACAGCGCAGCGTTGCCCCCCTGAAGCCTGCCGAAGACGCCTTGCCACTTGACAATTCTTTGCTCTCCATCGATCAATCGGTAGACCAAGTGATGTCCTGGTGGCAGAGCAAACAGGTGTTTGGCCCCGGTCGCACCTGAAATTGGTTCCTCACCATCCACCTCGCGCTGCATGGCGCACCGGTGGTGAGGTTGTTTCACCCAACCGCGGCCCGTCCGCACCCACTGTTGACCCTGTTTTCCCTGCACACCCTGGTGCATGACGCTTTGTCGACACAAATTAGGAAATTGAATGTCTGAATCTTTCGCAGCCCTGTTTGAAGAATCCCTGAAACGCTCAGAAATGCGCATCGGCGAGGTCATCACCGCCG
>JBJTXF010000072.1:0-10592 GCA_046082145.1 Limnohabitans sp.
GAACGCGGCATGCGCAGCCTGCGCGACGATGGCCAACGCTTGGTCGAACAAGGCATCACCTCGGCCCACGAGTTGCTGCGCGTGACCCGAGACTGACACACGTGACCGCTTACCGATACAAAGCTCTGAACGCCACTGGCCGAATGGTGCATGGAAAAATTGAAGCGGCCTCCGAGCGAGCCGCTCGACAAGCCTTGCGTGAACAGGCCTTGATTCCTTTGAAAATCGATCCACCACCCGACCAACAAACGTGGTTGGACGGCCATAGGGTGTTGTGGCAGTCACGCGTGTTCAATCACGCTGCTTTGGTGGTCTGGACCCAACAATTGGCAAGCTTGGTGGCAGCGGGTTTGCCTCTGGAGCGCGCACTTGCTGCATTGAGCGAGCAAGCTGACAACCACCGACAAAGTGATTTGATGGCGCAATTGAGGTTGCAAGTGCATGCAGGCCTGCCACTGGCGCAGGCCATGGCCTTGCATGCGCGTGATTTCAACGAACGCTATTTAGCGGTGATTGCCTCGGGAGAGCAAAGCGGTCGGTTGGCGCAAGTACTGCAACGTCTATCCCGAGACTTACAAGCCCAGCACCTCATGCGGGCCAAACTGCTTAGTGCGTCGCTGTATCCTGCCATCGTGACTGGCATGGCCGTGTTGATGGTGTTTTTTTTGTTGGCATACGTGGTGCCCCAGGTGGCTCAGGTGTTCACCAGTTCGCAACGCAGTTTGCCCGGCTTGACGGTGTTTATGCTGACACTGAGCGATGGGTTGCAACGTTTTTGGATCTGGTTGGGGTTGGCCGTCGTGCTGGGCAGTGTGCTGCTGCAACTGGCCCGAGGGCATCGGCCATCGCGCCAGCGTATGGATGAAGCCTGGCTGCACTTGCCCGTGATAGGGCGGTTGAGTTTGGGTTACAACAGCGCGCGTTTCGCCAGTACTTTGGCTTTGTTGGTCGGCGCTGGTATACCCATGTTGAAAGCTTTGCACACTGCATCGCGCACATTGTCCAATGAAGCGTTAAGGCAACACGCCTTGCAATCCATAGAAATGGTCCGTGAAGGCGCACCACTGGCCACGGCCTTGTCGCAAAACCATCACTTGCCCGGGTTGTTGACCATGTTCGCACGCTTAGGCGAACAAACTGGGCAATTGCCTCAAATGCTGCAAAACGCTGCCGACCATTTGGCAGACGATGTACAGCGCCGGGCCATACAACTGGCGACCGTGCTCGAACCGTTGCTGATTGTTACCATGGGGGTTGTGGTGATGCTGATCGTTTTGGCGGTCATGCTGCCCATCATTCAACTCAACCAGTTCGTGCGATGAAAGTGACCCATGGCAAGTACCTTAGAAGGCAAATTGGTGGTAGCCATTTCTTCTCGGGCTTTGTTCGATTTTGAAGAAGAAAACCGGGTCTTCGAACAAAACGACGACCGCGCCTATATGGATATACAGCTGCATCGCTTGGAGCAACCTGCACCCCCCGGTGTGGCTTTTTCGTTGGTCAAAAAGCTGTTGGCCTTCAACCGCCCGGGCAATGCCAGGGTGGAAGTGGTGATCTTGTCGCGTAACGACCCGGTCAGCGGTATGCGGGTGTTCCGTTCCGCGCAACACTATGGGCTGGATATTCAGCGTGGCAGTTTCACTCGTGGACAACCTCCTTGGCGTTATCTGAAGCCATTGAATGCCAACCTGTTTTTATCAGCGCACTTAAGCGATGTGCGTGCCGCGCTCGATGCCGGCGTGCCAGCGGCCCAAGTCTACCCCCATTCGGCACACGCCTCTGAGGCGCACCCTCATGAGGTACGCATCGCTTTTGATGGTGATGCGGTGCTGTTCAGCGACTAGGCCGAACAAGTGTTTCAGTCGCAAGGGCTCAACGCCTTTCAGCAACATGAAAAAGACCTGGCTGCACAACCCTTGTCTGACGGCCCATTCAAACCATTGCTGGTGGCGTTACACCGTTTGCAGCAAGAAGGTACCCCGGCCATCCGCATCCGCACCGCATTGGTCACCGCGCGCAGCGCACCCGCCCACGAACGCGCCATCCGTACCCTGATGCAATGGAACATCCAAGTGGACGAAGCCATGTTTTTGGGCGGTTTGGCCAAAGGCGAGTTTTTGCGTGAATTTGAGCCCGATTTCTTTTTCGACGACCAGACCCGACATATTGAATCCGCGGCCCGCCACGTGCCAGCGGGCCATGTGGCCAGCGGGGTGCAAAATACACGCTTGCCAAAAGAATGAATTCATATGCGAATTTTTAATCCCTTACGCTCAATTTGGCGCAAGACCCGCATACACCTGGGCAAGGTTTGGGTGTTGTCATTGCCCTATTTCCGCTCGGATGAACGTTGGTCAGCGCGGTTTTTGTTACTGGCTTGTGTGGCCCTGAATTTAGGCATTGTGTATGTGCTGGTGCTGCTCAACGAATGGAACCGGGTGTTTTATGACGCCTTGCAAAACCGTGATGAAGTGGTGTTCTGGGAACAGCTCAAAGTATTTTGTATGCTGGCCGGTGCTTTCATTGTGGTGGCGGTTTACCGTTTTTACCTCACACAATTGCTAGAAATACGCTGGCGCGCTTGGATGACGCGTGATTTTCTCAACCGCTGGACCACGCACCACATCTTTTACCAAATTGAGCTGCGCCAATCGCATGGACTGGGTGATGGCTTGAACGGTGCTGACAACCCGGATCAACGTATCCAAGAAGACATCAAGATGTTCACCGAGCAAACGGTTGGGCTCAGCATGGGTTTGTTAGATGCTCTGGTCACACTCGGTAGCTTTGTGGGTATTTTGTGGCTGATGTCGGGCGGCTTTAGCTTTGTTTTTAAAGACACAGAATACATCCTGCATGGATTCATGGTGTGGATGGCTTTGTTGTATTCCGTGGGAGGCAGTGTCATTGGCCATTTCTTGGGTCGCCGCATGGCCCCACTCAACTTTGCGCAACAGCGCTTTGAGGCCGATTTTCGTCACCACTTGATCCGGGTGCGCGAGTACAGCGAAGCCATTGCCATGGACCGCGGTGCCGCCTATGAAAACCAATCGTTGCAAAAACGCTTTGTACAAGTGGTGAAAAATTTCAAAGATTTGCTGTCGGTTCAAAAGCGCTTCACTTGGTTCAGCTCGGGTTATGGGCAAGCCGCCGTGGTGTTTCCCATATTAGTGGCGGCACCCCGCTACTTTGCTGGCACCATACAACTGGGTGAACTGATGCAGATCTCTTCTGCCTTTGGGCGGGTTCAAGATGCCTTGAGTTGGATCATCAGCAACTACAGCAATTTGGCAGCCTGGTCTGCCACCACCCACCGTTTAAGTGTTTTTTCCACCCAAATGGAAACCCTGCGTGCCATTTCGTTTGCTGTGGTGCAGCCTTTGGATGCGGACAGCCCTTCGGCCAACGAACTGAAAACGTCGGCATTGACCATCACCTTGCCCGACCGCACAGTCTTGCTCGATGATGTGGTGTTGCAAGTACGTCCCGGGGACTCGGTGTTGATTCGCGGTCCATCCGGCAGTGGCAAATCCACCTTGTTGCGCGTCCTGGCCGGCATTTGGCCCTATGTACGGGGCTGGGATGCCAATCACCAACCGTTACCGATTTCACAAGCCGTGGTGCTGCCCGAAAACGCTGTGTTTATTCCACAACGACCGTATTTTCCAGAAGGCAGTTTGCGCCATGCATTGGCTTATCCCAATGCGGAGACTAATTTCACAGATGAGCAATTGCATCAAGCGCTCGAACATGCAGTGCTGCCACAGTTGTGTTCGCAGTTGGATGTCGCGGGCCAGTGGAACCAGCAACTCTCCGGCGGTGAAGCGCAGCGTTTGGCGATGGCCCGGGTGTTTTTGAAACAGCCCAGTTGGGTGTTTGCGGACGAAGCCACCAGTGCGCTGGATGAAGTCACTGAAAAAGTCATTTACGAACGGTTATTGCAAATGGTCTTGCGCCAGGGGGGTGCATTGGTTTCTGTGGCACACCGCCCGAGCGTGGCGGCCTATCACCAGCGCTTGTGGCAATTGGTGAATGTGAATGAAGGCAGCATCAAAAGCCATGTGCTGCAAGTCAGCCATTAGGACGTGATTGGTCACTGAGGGGTGCGAGGCTCAAGCTTGTCAGCCATGGGCCGATCTTGTATGGGCGATGGGTAAACACACTGTTTTCAGACCGTCCTCGCTCATAGCCCTGGTGTTAAGGGCGCGCCCTTGTGGCGCCGGGGGCGGTCGCCTTTTTAATCGGTGTCTGACCCCAATTATTTTCCAATTATTCAATTATTCACAATTATTTCAAGCGCATTTCTGCCGCGCGGGCGTGGGCTTGTAAGCCTTCTCCGTGTGCGAGTACCGAGGCGGTTTGGCCGAGTGTTTGAGCGCCATGCTCGGAGACTTCGATCAAACTGCTGCGCTTTTGAAAATCGTACACACCCAGTGGCGAAGAAAACCTGGCGGTGCCGCTGGTCGGCAACACATGGTTGGGTCCGGCGCAGTAGTCGCCCAAACTTTCGCTGGTGAATGCGCCCATGAAAATGGCGCCTGCATGCACCAGCAACGGCTCCCAACGGTGCGGTTCGCTGCTACTGACCTCTAAATGTTCAGGCGCGATGCGGTTGCTGATCGCACAGGCTTCTTGCATGTCTCGGGTTTGTATCAACGCTCCTCTGCCATGCAATGACGCGGCGATGATGTCGCGACGCGGCATTTGCGGCAACAGGCGGTCCATGGCGGCTTGGACCTCATCCAAATAGTCGGCATGAGGGCACAGCAATATGCTTTGCGCGAGTTCATCGTGTTCGGCCTGGCTGAACAAGTCCATGGCCACCCAGTCAGCGGGTGTGCTGCCGTCTGCCAGTACCAGTATTTCAGAGGGCCCGGCGATCATGTCAATGCCCACCGTGCCAAAGACACGGCGCTTGGCGGCTGCCACATACGCATTGCCCGGGCCCGTGATTTTGTCGACCCTTGGCACCGTCGCCGTGCCGTAAGCCAAAGCCGCGATGGCTTGTGCGCCACCGATGGTGAAGGCGCGGTTGACCCCAGCGACATAAGCCGCCGCCAACACGAGTTCGTTGCGTTCACCGCGTGTGGCCGTCTGGCCGCTGCCAACCGCCCCGCCCGTGGCCACACTGCCTCGCACCGGCGTGGGGACGACCATGATGATCTCACCCACACCAGCAACATGCGCGGGAATCGCGTTCATCAACAAACTGGACGGGTAAGCCGCTTTGCCGCCGGGCACATAAATACCTGCGCGGTCCAGGGGCGTGACTTTTTGTCCCAGCAAACTGCCATCGGCATCGCGGTATTGCCAGCTTTCACCAGAGGCTTTTTTTTGTGCTTCGTGGTAGCTGCGAATGCGGGCGGCAGCATCTTGTAAGGCACGCTTTTGCGCGTCGGGCAAGCCAAGAAAAGCCGCTTTGAAATCGGCTTGTTGCAATTCCAACGCAGCCATGCTGTCGGCCTGTAATCCGTCAAAGCGCGTGGTGTAGTCCAACACCGCGGCATCGCCCCGCTGTTTGACATCGGCCAGGATATCGGCGACGCGTTGTTCGATTACCGCATCGGTGTGCGCAGACCAATGCAAGCGTTGCTGAAACAAAGTTTCAAAATCCGCTTGGGTGGTGGACAGGCGCAACGGGCGGGTTTTCATGGGTACAACGATTATGGGTTTACGCCTGCGCTCGGGCGGCGGTGGCGCGGTCAAAGGCGTCGATTAACGGCGAATGGCGGCGGTTTTGAGTTTGAGCGATGCTTGGTTGACCACCAAACGTGAACTGATGTCCATGATGCGCTCGACTTCCAGCAAATGGTTGGCCTTGAGTGTGCTGCCTGTCGACACCAAATCGACGATGGCGTCTGCCATGCCAGTGAGCGGAGCCAATTCCATGCTGCCGTAGAGTTTGACCAAATCGACATGCACGCCTTTGGCGGCGAAAAAATCGCGGGCGATCGCGACATATTTGGTGGCCACACGCAAGCGTGCCCCTTGTTGCACGGCTGCAGCGTAATCAAAGCCTTGCGGCACAGCCACGCTCATGCGGCATTGGGCAATTTGCAAATCGAGCGGCTGGTAAAGACCTGCGCTACCGTGTTCAATCAAGGTATCCAAACCCGCCACACCCATGTCAGCGCCGCCGTATTCCACATAAGTGGGTACATCGGAAGCACGCACCAACACCACGCGCAAGCTGTCCAGGTTGGTCGGCAAAATCAACTTGCGCGATTTCTCCGGGTCCTCCAACACGGTGATGCCTGCTGCTTGTAACAACGGCAGGGTTTCGTCAAAGATACGTCCCTTGGACAGTGCCAGCGTGATGCTCATCGGATTCTTTCGATGTCCGCGCCCAAGGCGCGAAGTTTGTCTTCCATGCGATCGTAGCCTCTATCCAAATGGTAAATGCGATCGACGATGGTTTCGCCTGAAGCCACCAGACCAGCAATGACCAAGCTGGCCGATGCGCGCAAATCGGTGGCCATGACGGTGGCACCCGACAGCTGTGGCACCCCTTCGACCATGGCCACTTTGCCATCAATGCTGATGTGGGCGCCTAAACGCAACAATTCGTTGACATGCATGAAGCGGTTTTCAAAAATGGTTTCGGTCGCTTTGGCATTGCCTTGCGCCACGGCGTTGAGCACCATGAATTGCGCTTGCATGTCGGTGGGAAAACCAGGGTACTCGGTGGTGCGGAAACTTTGCGCTTTGAGTTGTTGGTGCGCAGGGGATGCTGCCCGCACGCGCAAACCACCGGCATCAGCTGGGTCGATCTGCACGCCTGCGTCTCGCAGTTTGTCGATCACCGCTTCCAAATGGTCACCCCGCGCATGACGCAACACCACATCGCCGCCACTGGCTGCCACCGCGCACAAAAAAGTACCGGCCTCGATGCGATCGGCCACCACCTGGTGGCGTGCACCGTGTAAGCGCTCAACGCCTTGCACATGAATACGGCTGCTACCGTGTCCGCTGATGCGCGCACCCATGGCGATCAGCAATTCGGCCAAATCGGGGATTTCTGGCTCTTGGGCGGCGTTTTCCAACACGGTCTCGCCCTCTGCCAGACAAGCCGCCATCAACAAATTTTCCGTGCCGGTGACAGTCACCATGTCGGTGGCAATGCGCGCACCTTTGAGGCGTGAGAGGCCTGGTTTGAGGCGCGCGACCATGTAACCGTGCTCGACATCGATCACCGCGCCCATGGCTTGCAAACCTTTGATGTGCTGATCTACCGGACGACTGCCAATCGCGCAGCCACCGGGCAAGGACACTTTGGCTTGGCCAAAACGCGCCAGCAGCGGGCCCAATGCCAGCACCGAAGCGCGCATGGTTTTGACCAGTTCATACGGCGCTTCGGGGGTGTGCAGTGCGCCGGCGTCCAACACCACATCGCCGTTGTCCAAACGATTGACCTCAACGCCCATGTGCCGGATCAGCTTGGCCATGGTGCTGACATCTTGCAAATGCGGCACATTGGTCAAGGTGACGGTTTCTGCCGTCAACAAGGCCGCGCACAACTCAGGCAACGCAGCATTTTTAGCACCGGCAATCGATACTTCACCGTGCAAAGCACGGCCACCTCGAATGCGTAGTTTGTCCATGGGCTGTTGACTGCAAGCCGCTCAGGCCTGCGCCTTCCATTCGGCAGGCGTATAGGTTTTCATGGACAGCGCGTGCACTTCGTCGGTGGCCATTTTGTCGCCGAGCGTCCCGTACACCAACTGATGGCGTTGGATCAATCGCAAACCTTCAAAACGCTCGGAAACGATGGTGCCGAACCAGTGGCGTCCGTCACCTTCGACATGCACGTGTTCACAGGGCAAGCCGGTCGCAATCAATTGCTGAATCTGTTGTGCGTCCATCCCTCACCCCCGAATCTTGTAACCGATGCGCAGCAAATGCAGCGCGATGGCCGCCACCACCAGATTGGCGCCGCCCACCAATGCCAGACTGATCCAAGGCGACACATCGCTGACACCAAAGAATCCGTAACGGAATCCGTCAATCATGTAGAAAAACGGGTTGAAATGACTGACCTGTTGCCAAAAAGGGGGCAGCGAATGGATGGAATAAAACACGCCACTCAAAAACGTCATCGGTGTGATGAGGAAGTTTTGGAACGACGACATCTGGTCGAACTTGTCGGCCCACAAACCGGCAATCAAACCCAACGTGCCCAGCATGGACGCGCCCAACAAAGCAAACACCACGATCCAAAACGGTGCCACCACACTCAATGGCACAAACCACATGGTGACCAGCAACACACCCAAACCCACCGCAAACCCGCGCACCACGGCGGCCAGCACATATGCCGCGAACCATCCCCAATGACCTAAGGGCGTGAGCAAAATAAACACCAGGTTGCCCATCATTTTGCTTTGCACCATGGATGAAGAACTGTTGGCAAATGCGTTTTGCAACACGCTCATCATCACCAAGCCGGGCAACAAAAATGAGGTGTAGCCCACGTTGTCATATACCGTGACACGGCCTTCCAACAAGTGGCCAAAAATCATCATGTAGAGCAACGCTGTCAGCACGGGTGCCGCGATGGTTTGAGCGCTGACCTTCCAAAAACGCAGCACTTCTTTGTAAAACAATGCGCGCCATCCGGTCATGCGTTGGCTCCCATGACATCCAAAAACACGTCTTCCAAATCGGCTTTGCGTATTTCGACGTCTTGCGCCAGCAAACCCGCGCTGCGCACCGCCGCCAGGTAATGTTCAATTTGCACCGCGTCGTTGGCTGGAAATTGAACGATGCGGCCGGTGACCCTGGCCTGCGCCGCCAACTCGGGCGGAAGTTGCTCGTCGAGTTTGAAACGCAGCACGTTGCTGGAAGCGTTTTTCAGCAAACTGCTGGTCTTGTCCAAGGCCACCACCTTGCCGTTTTTCAGCATGGCGATGCGACCGCACAAGGCTTCGGCTTCTTCCAAATAATGGGTGGTCAACAGCACAGAGTGGCCTTCGCGGTTGAGCCTCGCAATGAACTGCCACAAGGTTTGGCGCAATGCGACATCGACGCCAGCCGTGGGTTCGTCCAGCACAATGACCGGGGGTTTGTGTACCAAGGCTTGTGCCACCAACACACGCCGCTTCATACCGCCAGAGAGTTGGCGCATATTGTGGTTGGCTTTGTCAGCCAAGCCCAGGTTGTCGAGCAATTCGTCAATCCAAGCGCCGTTGTGCTTGACCCCGAAATAGCCCGATTGAAACACCAACGCTTCTCGCACGGTAAAAAACGGATCGAACACCAATTCTTGCGGCACCACGCCCAAGAGTTTTCGCACTTGCAAAGCTTGGGCTTGCACATCCAGACCGTTGACTAGGATGGTGCCGCTGCTGGGCTTGAGCAGACCGGCCAGAATGCTGATTAATGTGGTTTTGCCGGCGCCATTGGGGCCGAGCAAACCGAAAAATTCGCCCGATTGAATATCAAATGAAACGTTGTCCAGTGCGGTGAACGTGCCACGGGCATTGGTGAATGTTTTAGAAACAGATTGAAAAGAGATGGCAGCCATGACAAGCGGGTTATTCTAAGGGCTGAGGCTTTGTCAGCCGGGTTCAGGGTGATGGCGGCAAGGAACTGTGGCCCACCAAAATCTCAGACACCCCGTAAAGCGCGGCCAGTTGAACCGCCCGCTTTGGCAAACCGAAGATTTGCAGTGCTTTTTTTTGTTGTGCTGCCGCGCGGCAAACAGCCAACAACACAGCCAGCGCAGATGAATCAAATTGCTGCAAAGCAGATGCATCCAATACACACGCTTCTTTGGCAGACATGATCGTTTTTTGCAGTTGGTGTGCCACCTTAGCTGCCTGCGCATGTGTCAATCTGGCGGGTAACGCCATGGCGGTTGCCTGGGTCATTTGCGACTGTTGGATTTGTTGCGCTCGCTCAAGGTGGCAATCAACCCATCAATGCCTTTGGCATTGATTTCCTGAGAGAACTGTGTGCGGTAGTTATCCACCAACCAAATACCCAAAATATTGAAGTTATAAATGCGCCAGCCCGAATCAGATTCTGGTGTTTTTTCCAAACGGTAATCGATAGGGATGGGCTCTGCGCCGCCACGAATTTCTGAACGGACCACTAACTCATTGTCATTACTGCTTGGGCGCAAAGGCCTGACAACGATGGTGGAATTATCTTTGATTTGAGACAACGCGCCAGAGTAACTGCGCATGAGCAAGAGTTTGAATTCTTCTTGCAAACGTTTTTGTTGCTCTGGTGTGGCCTGGCGCCAGGCGGGGCCAACCGCTGCTGCGGTCATGCGCTGGAAATTGATGTAGGGCTTGAGCTTGGTGTCCAAAACCGCCCCTATTTTTTGTAGATCCCCCGCTTTGAGCGCAGGATCTTTGCGCACCATGTCCAACAATTCGTTGGTGAGTTTTTGCATGAACTCATCGGGCTGCTGCTGGGCCATGGCCCAGCCCGACAAGCCCAATGACAGGCAAACCGTGGTCAAGAGGTGAATGAGATGACGAACAGCGGTAGACAACAGAATGTTCATAACCAATAAATAGGCATCAACGGGCACCTATTATTGGTCATTTCACAAACCGTCGTCACCATCATCGCCGCCATTGTCT
>JBJTXF010000073.1:0-2417 GCA_046082145.1 Limnohabitans sp.
GTGTCGAGCACAACCACGTCGTGGTCAATGCAGGGCTGAAATCAGAAGCGTACGTGCCTATCGAAGAATTTAAAAACGACTTGGGCGAAATTGAAGTGCAAGCCGGCGACTTTGTGTCGGTGGCGATCAGCTCAGTCGAAAACGGCTACGGTGACACCATCCTCAGCCGTGACACCGCCAAGCGCCTGGCCTCTTGGATGTCGCTGGAAAAAGCCCTCGAATCCGGCGAATTTGTCACCGGCACCACCAGCGGCAAGGTCAAAGGCGGGCTCACTGTGCTGGTCAACGGCATCCGCGCTTTCTTGCCAGGTTCTCTCATCGACACCCGTCCCATCAAAGACCTGTCGCCGTTTGAAAACAAAACCATGGAATTCAAGGTCATCAAGTTGGACCGCAAACGCAACAACGTGGTGCTGTCACGCCGCGCTGTCATCGAAGCTTCCATGGGTGAAGAACGCGCGAAATTGATGGAAAACCTGAAAGAAGGTTCGATCGTTCACGGCGTGGTCAAAAACATCACCGAATACGGCGCATTTGTCGATTTGGGCGGTATCGACGGTTTGTTGCACATCACCGACATGGCCTGGCGCCGTGTCCGTCACCCCTCTGAAGTGGTGGTGGCAGGCCAGGAAATCACCGCCAAAATTCTCAAGTTCGACACCGAGAAAAACCGCGTATCTTTGGGCTTGAAACAAATGGGAGACGACCCTTGGATGGGTGTCAACCGCCGTTACCCACAAGGCACCCGCATGCACGGCAAGGTCACCAACATCGCCGATTACGGTGCATTTGTCGAACTCGAACCGGGTATCGAAGGCTTGGTACACGTCTCCGAAATGGACTGGACCAATAAGAATGTCGCGCCATCCAAAATCGTCGCTTTGGGCGATGAAGTGGAAGTCATGGTGCTGGAGATCGACGAAGACAAACGCCGCATCTCTTTGGGCATGAAGCAGTGCAAAGCCAATCCTTGGCAAGAGTTTGCGTCTGCCACCAAGCGCGGCGACAAAGTCACTGGCCCCATCAAATCCATCACCGACTTCGGCGTATTCGTTGGCTTGGCTGCAGGCATCGATGGTCTGGTGCACTTGTCCGATTTGTCTTGGAACGAAACCGGCGAAGTCGCGGTACGCAACTTCAAAAAAGGCCAGGAAGTCGAAGCCGTGGTATTGGCAGTCGATGTGGAACGCGAGCGCATTTCACTGGGCATCAAACAACTCGACTCTGACCCGTTCACCAACTTTGTGTCTGTCAACGACAAAGGCCAAACCGTCACCGGTACGGTCAAAACCGTGGATGCCAAAGGCGCGGAAATCGATTTGGGCGAAGACATCATCGGCTACCTGCGTGTGTCCGAAATCAGTCGCGATCGCATCGAAGACGCCAGCCACGTGCTCAAAGTTGGCGACGAAGTCAGCGCTGTCGTGGTCAATATCGACCGCAAAACCCGCAACATCCAGTTGTCCATCAAAGCCAAAGATGCTGCCGATCAAGCAGATGCCATGGCCAACCTGAGTCAGCAAAACGCTGGCAATGCAGGTACCACCAGCCTGGGCGCGTTGTTGCGTGCCAAGTTGGATACGAACGAGAAGTAATCAAAGCCCAGAGAATATTTGACACCGACCACCTGTTGCGCGCCAGCCAACAGGTGGAAGTTTAAAAAGAAGTCGATCAAGTTGTAATTCCATGACCCGCAGTGATTTGGTTGAAGAACTGGCCGCCCGTTTCCCGCAGCTTGCCCATCGGGACGCAGAGTTTGCCGTCAAAGCTTTGCTTGACGCCATGAGCGACGCATTGGTCAAAGGCCACCGTATTGAATTGCGAGGCTTTGGCAGTTTTTCTGTCAACCGCCGGCCACCGCGAATGGGGCGCAATCCGCGTTCTGGAGAAAGCGTGGCCATTCCAGAAAAAAGGGTGCCGCACTTTAAACAAGGCAAAGCCTTGCGTGAAGCCATCGAATTACGCACTCGGGAATTGTTGGGCAAGTCCCCTGGTTCCCAGCCCTGATCTTTTCACCCTTTAAGGGGGTTGCCCTTGAAAACATTCATAGGGCTGCTTCAGTGGACACTGAAAGCAGCCATTTTCTTGATCATGCTGGCATTCGCTTTGAATAACCGTGAAGAGGTGTCGGTGCGGTTTTTCTGGGATATGGAATGGCGCGCACCTATGGTGCTGGTATTGCTCGTTGTGTTTGCCATCGGTGTAGTGGTCGGTGTGGCTGGCATGGTGCCTCGCTGGTGGCAACAACGCCGCTTGGCCAAAAAAGCCTTGCAAACCCCGGCGCCTGCCGCCAACAAACCCCACCCTGAGACCGTTGCAGCGGATATGTATGGACCTTGATATCGGTTGGATTTTCATAGGGCTTCCCACGGCGTTTGTACTGGGTTGGCTGGCCTCGCGTTTTGATTTGCGCCAAC
>JBJTXF010000074.1:0-2135 GCA_046082145.1 Limnohabitans sp.
TGCAGGTGATCATTGATGGTCCTGTGGGGTGTGAAAATCTGCCGGTGACATCGGTGTTGCATTACACAGATGCCTTGCCGCCGCATGAATTGCCGATCGTGGTCACAGGTTTGGCCGAAGAGCAATTGGGACGCGAAGGCACGGAAGGTGCCATGAAGCGAGCCCACCAAGTGCTGGACCCTGATTTGCCGGCCGTGGTGGTCACCGGTTCGATTGCCGAAATGATTGGCGGTGGTGTCACCCCCGAAGGCACCAACCTGATGCGGTTTTTGCCGCGCACGATTGACGAAGACCAATGGCAATGCGCGAACCGCGCCATGTATTGGTTGTGGACCGAATACGGCATGAAAAAAGTGCCAAAGCGTGTTCGCAAAGAAGGCGAAAAGCCACGTGTGAACATCATTGGACCCAGTTACGGTGTGTTCAACTGTGCGAGCGACCTGGCTGAAATTCGACGTTTGGTGCAAGGCATTGGAGCAGACATCAACATGGTGTTTCCGTTGGGCAGTCACTTGGCTGAAGTGTCGCAATTGGTGGAAGCCGATGTGAATATTTGCATGTACCGCGAATTCGGTCGCATGTTGTGCGAGGCCTTGGACCGACCCTATTTGCAAGCACCGATTGGTTTGCACAGCACCACCAAGTTTTTGCGCAAACTCGGTGAGTTGTTGGGACTGGACCCCGAACCGTTCATTCAGCGCGAACGCCACACCACCCTCAAACCGGTGTGGGATTTGTGGCGTTCCGTCACCCAGGATTTTTTCGCTACCGCCAGTTTCGCCGTGGTGGCCACCGACACCTATGCGCGTGGTATTCGCAAATTCTTAGAAACCGAAATGGGCATGCCATGCAAATTTGCCATTTCGCGTTTGCCAGGTCAAAAAACCGACAACGCAGCGGTGCGTGAATATGTCCACAAACAAATGCCCTTGATTTTGTTTGGCAGCTACAACGAGCGCATGTATCTGGCCGAGGCCGGCAGCACCGGCCCCATGAAAGCCACGTTCATTCCAGCTTCATTCCCCTGCGCCATCATCCGTCGACACACCGGCACTCCCTTCATGGGCTACAGCGGTGCCACCTATTTGATTCAGGAGTGTTGCAACTGTTTGTTCGATGCCTTGTTCCACATCCTGCCATTGGGTACCGATATGGACAAAGTGGATGCAACCTTGGCCAGAGGCATTTCTGGCTCACAAGAAAACACCCCATGGGACGACGCAGCGCAAATACGTTTGCAGTCCTTGGTGGCAGGCCAACCGGTGTTGGTTCAAATTTCTGCAGCCAAGCGCTTGCGCGATTTGGCCGAGGGCAAAGCACGCGCCAGTGGTGTGGCGTTGGTGACTGAAGACCATGTGCGTTCAGCAGGTGCCGAGCTGGGTTTAGGAGAGACCGCATGAAGCCATGCCATGAATTGCATTCACAGGTGTATGACTGTGGATGTACCCCGATGTCGCAGCAACTGCTGCGGCTGCCCAGGTTGCGCGGGTTGGGCGCAGCGTTGGCCTTGCGGCCATTTTGAAGAAGGAGCATCGCATGTCACATCATCGGACATCCATTTCCGGACTGACAGACGAAGAGGCTCAGGAGTTCCACCATTTCTGGATCCAAGGCACTGTAGGTTTCACAGCTGTGGCTGTGTTGGCCCACATCTTGGTCTGGGCATGGCGGCCCTGGTTCTGAGTCAAGTTCTTTAACCGAACGGAGTAAACCCATGGCTAACACCACCTCATTTGAGTCACATAAGCCATCCCCCGGGGATGAGCGGTTTGCGTTTGTGCTGATTTTTGTTCCCTGTTTTGTTGTCTTGCTTTCGTTTGCGGTTGTCGGTCAGTTGATTGGCGTACGCTGGAAATCTTGGCTGCCTGGTGCGGAGAACATGCCCAACATCATTTCGGGTGTCAAAGCCTCGGTTTATACGTTCATGTCTCACATCATTTAGGAGAAATCGTCATGTGGAGAATTTGGCGCTTGTACGACCCTTTGCGGGCCATGGTGGTCCAGGGTATTTTTCTGTTCGGTTTGGCAGCAATGATCCATCTCATTTTGCTCAGCACGAACAAGTTCAATTGGCTGGATGGCGCGAAAAAGCCTGCCGCTGCATCAGCGCAGAACTCGCCCATGCCCGCAGCAGT
>JBJTXF010000075.1:0-2840 GCA_046082145.1 Limnohabitans sp.
GGACAACTCAACCGCTTGCTGGACAACCGAAAACTGCCGCCCGAGCACCAAGCGCAAAGTATCGAAGCACTGCACGGCTGGCTTGAAACCATCGCCACATTCCCCAAACCCGTGTTGGCCGCTGTCGAAGGTGCCGCCGCCGGTGCGGGTTTTTCATTGGCACTGACCTGCGATTTTCTGATCGCGGCCAGCAACAGTGTGTTTGTCATGGCTTACAGCAACGTGGCCTTGTCTCCTGACGGTGGCGGCAGCTGGCAACTCGCGCGCGCGTTGCCGCGAGCTTTGGTAAGTCAATGGTTGATGTTGGGCGACAAAATACCCGCCGAACAATTGATGAAACACGGCTTGGTCAACGCCTTGAGCGAGCCAGGACAGGCTTTGCAAACTGCGCTGATTTGGGCGCAACGGCTGAACGAACGAGCCCCGAACGCGCTTGGCAGCATCAAAGAGCTGCTGAATGCCGCGCCTGGCCAAAGTTTGTTTGCCCACATGGCTTTGGAAAAACAGCATTTCGTCGACAACCTGCATCACCCCAATGCAGGCATTGGTATTGCCGCGTTTTTGGACAAACACACCCCTCAATACAAACCTTAAAACTATATTTCGCAATTTGCCGGTCTCGCTGGCGACATTTTTCACCCCAAAGGTCACGGACAAGACAGAAGATGGACGAGCCAATACTTACGATCGAAGAAAGAGAGGCGGTCAACGCAGGCCGCTGGTTTTCTTCACTATCCCCTTCACTTCGGCACGACATACTTCGATGCGCATACGTCAGACGACTCAAAGACGGCGAGCTGATCGCTGCACGCGGCGACACACCAGAGGAGTGGATCGCTTGCGCCAAGGGTGCGGTTCGCGTCAGCTCAACCTCGCTATCAGGGAAACTAATCACACTCACCTACATCGAGCCGGGCATTTGGTTTGGCGATGTGGCCATTCTGGATGGCGACAGTCGAACGCACGACGCATATGCCCATGGCGACACCACCATCTTGTGCGTGGCCAGACCGGATTTCGAAAAAATTCTGGCCGCCCATGTCGAGTTCTACCAAGCGATGCTGCGTTTGCAAGCAAGGCGTATTCGCCAATTGTTTGGCTTGGTCGAAGATCTCAATACCTTGCCGCTTCGCGCGCGCCTGGCCAAGCAGTTGCTGCATTTGGCACGCAGTTACGGCGTGCCATCACTCAACCACGGCGACGAAGTACGCATTGGTTTGCATCTGGCGCAGGAAGAGTTGGCCCAACTCTTGGGCGCTTCCAGACAGCGCGTGAACCAAGAACTCAAAGCCATGGAGCGAGAAGATTGGCTGCGCATCAAAACCGGTGGGCTGGTGATTCGCAACCGTCAAGCCTTGATGAAAATCAGCGCTTCGGAGTCATGACATGAGCCATTTCGACAATTTTGTGGGTACGCGCGAGGTCAGCGAAACGCACCGTTTTGATGTCACCGCATTGCAAACATGGTTACAGGCTCACATGCCGGGCTTTGCTGGCCCGTTGCAAGTGGAGATGTTCAAAGGCGGGCAATCGAATCCCACTTACAAATTGGTCACCCCCGGCAAAAGTTATGTCATGCGAGCCAAGCCCGGCCCAGTGGCCAAATTACTGCCCTCTGCACACGCCATCGAACGCGAATTCGCCGTCATGCGCGGCCTGAGCGGCACAGCGGTGCCTGTGGCACACATGCACGTACTGTGCGAAGAAGAAGCCGTCATCGGCCGCGCCTTTTATGTCATGGAGTTTGTGCAAGGCCGTGTGCTTTGGGACCAAGCCTTGCCCGACATGGGTCGTTCCCAACGCAGAGACATCTACCTTGAAATGAACCGTGTCATCGCTGCATTGCATGCGGTGGATCACAAAGCGCAAGGGTTAGAACATTTCGGCAAGCCCGGCAATTACTTTGACCGACAAATCGGCCGCTGGAGCAAACAATACCGCGCTTCTATCACCCAGCCGATTGACGAAATGGACAAGTTGATGGAATGGCTGCCCGCACACATGCCCGACAGTGCGCGTGCCGACTTGACTTGCATCGTGCACGGCGACTTTCGTCTCGACAACATGATTTTTCACCCGGACGAGCCGCGCATATTGGCGGTGCTTGACTGGGAGCTTTCCACCTTGGGCCACCCTCTGGCAGACTTCAGCTACCACTGCATGTCATGGCATATCCCGCCCGGCAGTTTTCGCGGTATCGGTGGCCTCGACCACGCGGCTTTGGGCATACCCCTCGAAGACGAATACATTGAGTTGTACTGCCAGCGAAGCGGCATCACCAGTTTGCTAGCGCTGAAAAAAGACTGGAATTTCTATTTGGCCTACAACATGTTTCGCATTGCAGCCATCTTGCAAGGCATCGCCAAGCGCGTGGAAGACGGCACCGCTTCGAGCGCACAGGCCAAGGCTTCGGGCGCAGGCGCACGCCCCATGGCTGAGCTCGCATGGCTGTTTGCCCAACGCCACTGATTTTTTTCATTGACCATTCACAGAACGGAGACCCCCCCATGAATTTTGATTACACCGACAAGGTCAAAACCCTGCAGTCGCGATTGATGGCCTTCATGGATGAGCACATTTACCCGAATGAAAAACGGTTCTACCAAGAAATCGCCGATAACCGCGCGGCAGGCAACCCTTGGATTCCCACCAAAATTGTGGAAGAACTCAAACCTCTCGCCCGCAAAGCAGGCCTGTGGAACTTGTTTTTGCCCCACAGCAAACGTGCACCTGAAGGGCTGAGCAATTTGGAATACGCACCCCTGTGCGAAATCATGGGCCGCGTACCGTTTGCAGCCGAGGTGTTCAACTGCTCTGCCCCGGACACGGGCAACATGGAA
>JBJTXF010000076.1:0-2029 GCA_046082145.1 Limnohabitans sp.
CACTGATGAAGCCATTGGTATTTCAGATTGCTGTAAGGCGCAACCAGATGCCAAAAAAGTAAAAGTGATCAAGAAAATGGTTTTCATAAACTCTCAAATTACCAATATGTTATGAAGACATAGTCTAGTTGAAGGCTCACGATTTGACCAATATGTTGGTCAATAAATCTAATACTTTAGAGCAATCTTTTGGGTTTATTCTTCGAGAGGCTAGAAAATCTCGAGGCTTTACTCAAGAGGGGTTGGCTTTGGAATCGGGGGTTGATCGTAATTTTGTGAGTCTCTTGGAGAGAGGGAAAAATCAACCAACACTCAGCACAATATTTAAACTTGCAAAAGCCTTGGATACAAAGCCTTCAAGTTTGGTAATGAAAGTTGAGAAAATACAAAATTAGTAGGCTTTCGTGTAACTTATGTTGCTACAAAATCATACTGTCTTCGACTTGATGATCCTTGCGGGTGGTTATTTACCGAGGTTTTTACCGGTCAATGTATCCAAATGGGTTTTAACATCATTGATTTCCAACTGAATCAATCTTCCCATTTCAGACAACGCCTCGCGCCTTGTGTCAAAAACTTTTTGAATGACATAGCTGTCTGAAGGCAGATTTTCAATTTGTTCGTGGGTATAGACATGGTAGAGATCATGCTGCTCTACCAAATACCATTGTGCGGTGGTTTTCATGTCAATGACCTTTGATGTTTTCAATAGACATGCGGATGCAGATTAAATTTCTTGAATGCCTTGTCCAATTTAGCTTGAGTCTCCTGATTCAAAGGCGACATCGGCGGTCGAACGCGTATCCAATCGCCGTCATGGTACATGCTTGACATCAGGTATTTCAATGAAGGCACCAATGGCATGTGCGCCAGCAACTGGTTAAATTCATTCAAGAGAACACTGTCGTCGCCGATCTTTGTGCCTGCTACAGACAGCTTTTTATCGGCATCTGAAGCGGTCACCACCCGCAACATCAGTTTGGTGATGAGATTGGCGTAACTGGAAATACTGGTGTGTATGCCCATACCGCTGACCACTTGCGCGTTCATGTCGTTGGTGGTGTAGACAGGAAGCACAGCAGAAAAAGACCGGATCCAATCCAAGGTGTGACTGGCGTTAGGACTTTGGTCAATCAAGCCATGAAATATGTTGGGATGTTTAGCAATCAATTCGTTGATCACTCTTGCATTCAACTCCGTCATCCCAGAGCCCGCCTGCGAACTCAAATACAAACGCAAATGCAAAGGTGCGACCTGCAAAAGAATATGGCTGAAAAAATCTATCAATCCTTGATCTGTACAGTCAGCTCCCGAAACCGGCGGCATCAATATAAAGGCTTGTACTCCTAATGCATGGGCTTGCCCAAGCAATTGCACAGTGTCTGGAATATTCGAAAAACTCGCGTTAAGCAAAATGTCTTGGCCGGAAATATCTTGTTCAATCAAGAATCTGACCAACTCGAAACGTTCTGACATTGAAAACGACATGCCTTCACCGCAAAGCCCGAAGAGCACCAAACCAGACACCCCTTTGGCCGCCAAAGTTTTGACATGGGTTTTCAATTTGGCATGGTTGATGGACAAGTCTTCGTTCAAGGGCATCATCAAATCCGCCCATAAACCTTGAAGTTTGAAAACGTCAGTCACTGTATGAGTCCTTTGCACTGAATGCATGAGTGGTTGATCGTGAGCCAAAGATAACCATTCGGAGACAGGACTCGCGCATCAAGGCCTGTTTCGCTGTGGATCATAGGTGTATTGACTGACATAAAAGCAAGGGTAAATCCCGTACATTGGCCAAAAAAGGAGCCCTCATGGAACGCAGAAAATTTCTCACCCGCAGCGCCCTGAGCGCAACAGCGGCCAGCACCCTTGCCGTCCCGGCTGTCGCACAATCCTCACGCCCTGACATTCGCTGGCACTTGAACACCTCTCAATCTTTGGCGCTGATACTGGCTTGATCACCCAATAACAAGGCAGCTATTTGCCCACAGCCGCCTCGACTGCTGCACGCTGACGCTGTGGGCTT
>JBJTXF010000077.1:0-7853 GCA_046082145.1 Limnohabitans sp.
ATTGACAGCACCCTGCACCACCGTTTCCCCCAACCCATAACTCGAAGTGATCAAGACCACATCACTGAAGCCAGATTCAGTATCAATGGTGAACATCACACCCGAAGTGGCCAAATCAGAACGAACCATCTTTTGTACACCTGCAGACAAAGCCACTTCGGATTGACCAAAACCTTTGTGTACACGATAACTGATCGCTCTGTCGTTATACAAAGAGGCGAAAACTTCTTTGATTTTGTGAAGAATGTCCTCAATGCCTGTTACGTTCAAAAAACTTTCTTGCTGACCCGCAAAAGAGGCATCGGGCAAGTCTTCTGCAGTCGCAGATGACCTAACCGCATAAGAAGCCGAATCAATGCCTGCATTGAGAGTATGAAAGGCTTTTCGTATTTCTAATTCAAGATCTTGAGGAAAGACTTGATCCATGATCCATGATCTGATGGCTTTGCTCTTTGCGTGCAAATCAGAAATATTTTCGGAATCTAAGTCATTGATGGCTTGATCTATTCGTTGATTCAAACGTTCTTGCTGCATGAACAAACGAAATGCATGTGCAGTTGTGGCAAAGCCTGTTGGCACACTGACACCAGCAGGAAGCTGTGAAATCATTTCACCTAAACTGGCATTTTTACCACCTACGGTATCCACATCAGACATACGCAGGTTTTCAAAAGGCACGACCAGTGCCGTTGGGTCGAACAAAGCAGACATGAAGATACTCCAAAAGTTAAAAGCGTTTTGCGGTGAGGCGCTGTAAGTAAGATCTCACCTGACGTGTGCAGATGCGTTGAAAAAATTAGTCGAGTATTTTTCCGGTGACATCGCATGATTTAATCCTGTTATGTCTATTTTAAGCATGCGCTTTCATTCTTCATCAAATTTTTCTTATGCAAATGCGAACAGTTTTTTTTGTATCAGATGGCACAGGAATCACAGCAGAAACATTTGGTAATGCGATATTGGCCCAATTTGAAGTTCAAGCCAAGCATGTTCGACTTCCGTTTATTGATTCCGAAGAAAAAGCCCATCATGCCGTTAATCTGATCAATCACGCAGCCGAAAAAGAGGGAATAAAACCCATCGTATTCACCACATTGGCAAAAGATGAGTTGCTTGACATACTGCTCTTCGGGACCAATGCGCTGCTCATGGATATGTTCAGTACGTTTGTCAAACCATTGGAGGTTGAATTAGGCATCAAATCCAATCACCGAATTGGTCGTTTTTCAGATATCAGTAAGAGCAAGGCTTACCACGACAGAATAGAGGCCATCAATTTCAGTTTGGCCCATGACGACGGGCAAAAAAACACCGACCTTCAAAAGTCAGACATCATTCTTGTTGGTGTCAGTCGAAGTGGTAAAACACCTACAAGCCTTTATTTGGCTATGCAATACGGCTTGAAAGCCTCCAACTATCCTCTTATTCCTGAAGACTTTGAAAGACAACAATTGCCCTCTGCATTGCGACCTCACTTGAGCAAGATCTTTGGGCTGTCTATTTCAGCTGATAGGCTTAGTGAAATTCGCAACGAACGCAGACCTAATTCCAACTATGCAAAATTAGAAAATTGTCAATACGAAGTGTTAGCAGCTGAATCAATGATGCGCTTGCATGGCATACGTTGGTTATCCACTACCACCAAAAGCATTGAAGAAATTGCAACCACCATCATTCAAGAGATCAAGCCTGAAATACTGACCTATTGAGCTCTCTGCAGTCCAAGCGCAGCCACACCCGCTTTTGCAATTTGTGCATCTTCGACGGAATTGACACCGCTGACACCCACAGCACCGATAACTTGTCCATCTTTGATAACAGGTACGCCTCCCTCCAACATACCTTCTATCAATGGGGCTGTCATAAAAGAGTAGCGGCCGCCGTTGATGATGTCCTCGTAGACCTTGGTTTCACGCCTGCCCAAAGCAGCAGTTTGCGCTTTGGCGGGAGCGATATGCGCAGACAGTGGTGCTGCACCGTCTAATCGGTGAAGCCACAATAAATGTCCTCCATCATCGACAATTGCTATGCAAACCGCCCATTTGTTTTGTGTGGCTTCTGACTGTGCAGCTCTGGCGATTGCTAAGACATCATCTGTGTCAAGAGTAAGTTTATTTTTCATGGTGACATTTACAAATTGAAATGAGACTAAGCATACGGAAAAATGTTGTTTGGTTCTTCAAATGACAGTTTCGCTGAGTCAAAATTAATTAATCCTATTGAATTAAAAAGACCCTGATCTTGAAACAACTAGGATCGATAGCATATTATTCTCATACGTCAAATTAAGGAGTTTCCTATGACTGAGCAAATCCAAAACATTTCTTATCGTGACTTTGGCCTTGACAAAACCGAAAGAAATAAAGTTCTTCGCAATACCTATTGGTTATTGGCTTTGACATTGATTCCTACCGTCTTGGGAGCATGGGTGGGGATCTCAACTGGTATTGGCCGCCTCTTTTCGGGCGGGCTTGGCTTGGTATTGTTTTTAGTAGGCACTTTTGGGTTTATCTATGCCATTGAAAAAACCAAACACTCAGCCAAGGGTATTGCAGTGCTACTGGGCTTTACCTTTTTCATGGGCTTGATGTTGTCAAGATTGGTTGGGATGGTTTTGGGTTTCAGCAATGGCACATCGCTGGTTATGACTGCTTTTGGTGGCACTGCTGGTGTTTTTTTCCTAATGGCAAGTTTGGCTACTTTTATTAAGCGCGACCTGACTGGTATGGGTAAATGGTTATTTGTAGGTGCCATCGCTTTGGTGATTGGCAGCATCATCAACATTTTTGTAGGCTCATCCATAGGCATGATGGTCATTTCTGTAATGGCTATCGGCATATTCAGTGCATTTATGTTGTATGACATCAAACAGATTATTGATGGTGGCGAAACCAATTACATTTCAGCAACATTGGCTTTGTACATGGACTTCATCAATGTATTTCAAAGCCTTTTGGCCCTTCTTGGAATCATGGGCGGTGAGAGGGAGTAATTCTTATCGTATTCTTTCAATGCCC
Source organism: Limnohabitans sp. (assembly GCA_046082145.1). GTDB lineage: Bacteria > Pseudomonadota > Gammaproteobacteria > Burkholderiales > Burkholderiaceae_C > Limnohabitans. Next base: position 3,018 of record JBJTXF010000077.1, read on the forward strand.
CGTGTGAATCGGGGCTTTTTTTTATCGATCAAAAACAGCAATACTCTCCACATGGGCTGTATGAGGAAACATATTCACAACACCAGCCGCACTGCACGTGTAACCCGCGACATTAACCAACAATGCGGCATCTCTGGCTAAAGTCGCAGGGTTGCAACTCACATATACAATTCGTTTGGGAGCATTCCATTGGTTATCTTTATCCAACAATTCTGTCAATGCCTTTAGCAGTGCAAATGCCCCCTCACGCGGAGGATCAATCAACCATTTTGAATACAACCCATAGGACTTTAAAATTTCTGCAGACATTTCAAATAGGTTTTGTTTTCGAAAGTCTATATCAACCAGCAAATTTTGTCCCTGCGAGGCACGGTTAGCGTTATTGCTCCGCAGATTATTTTGGGCCCAGTTCAATAATGAATGACTCCCTTCCACGCCGACGACTTTATGCGCCAAAGTCGCCATTGGCAATGTGAAATTTCCTAAGCCGCAAAACCAATCAATCATTGAATCTTCTGGTCGTATATTCAAAAAACCAATGGCCCGAGTAACCAAGACTCTGTTGATCGATGGATTCACTTGCGTAAAGTCAGTAGGCCGAAAATACATTCTTAAGCCAAATTCTGGTAAATCATAAAACAAGTTGTTTTCAATAGAATCATGATCTTCAAGTACCAATGGCATCACAGAGTCTAAGCCTTTAGGCTGCAACCACCATTTAACCATGTAGAGATCAGAAAAATCTCTCAGTAATGTCTGATCATGAACTGACAATGGCAACAAGTGACGTAAGGTAAGTGCAATCTTGACATCGCCACATGCAATTTCAATTTGAGGACATTGGTCTCGAATACTCAACTTAGCGATCACATCTCTAAGTGGGATCAACATATCGCTCACACGTTTGGGTAATACAGCACAACTGGTCATATCAGCTACAAAGCTGCTTTTTCTTTCGTGAAAACCAATCAAGACTTTAGATTTCTTAGACACGTATCTGACAGATAACCTAGCACGGTGTCGGTACTCCCAGCTTGGTCCCTGCAAAGGTCGCAACAATAACTGAGGCTTAACTTTTCCAATGTGCCAAAGGTTATCTTCCAGCACACGCTGTTTGACTGCAATTTGAGAAAACATATTCAGATGCTGCATTTTGCAACCGCCACATGCGCCGTTGTGCAAACCGAAACTTGAACATTCAGCTGTGATTCTCTGAGATGATTTTTGCAATAAATGGTGCAACGTACCCTGCTCCCAATTATTTTTTTTGCGATGAATATGGGCCGTGACTCTCTCGAAGGGTAAAGCCCCTTCAACGAATACAACTTTTCCATCGGAGCGGTGAGCAATACCTTGGGCTTCCAAATCCATGGATTCGATCAACAAATCTGCGTCGTAGGTATGAGTATGGATGACGTTAATCATTTGTTAAATCAGCGGTTAGGCAACACCTTCATGGGGTCTATCGGTTTACCTAGTTTGCGAATTTCAAAATGCAATTTGATTTGCTCTGATTCTGAGTTACCCATTTCCGCAATTTTTTGACCTTTTTTAACGGACTGTTCTTCACGCACCAGCAATATTTGGTTATGCGCATAAGCTGTCAAAAAATTATTCCCATGCTTGATAATGACCAAATTACCATAGCCTCTCAGACCGGCACCTGCGTAGACAACTCGTCCGTCAGCTGCTGCAAGTACAGGATCTCCCAATTTTCCAGAAATATCAATGCCTTTATTTTTGACCTCGTCGAAGGTTGACTGCACCAAACCTGAAGCCGGCCATCCAAACATTACGGTTTCGTCGACAGGTTCCGCGACATTGGCATTTGCAGGCTTAGAAAGTGAATGACTGGCTGGTAAATCCTGCCCTGAGGTGATGGCGCCTGGAGATGCAATAGGCTTAACTAACACAGGTTCTGACGCAGCTTCTGCAGAAGGCGGAAATACGCGTAGCACTTGCCCCACTTCAATCAGATTGGGGTTTTCAATCGCGTTCCAACGGATGATGTCCCGCCAATTTTGTCCATGATCTAACCCAATACGTATCAAAGTGTCCCCGGGCTTAACAGTATAGAAACCAGGTTTGTTGCTTACGTCTGTAGGGGTAGCTGATGCAGGTTTTTTGGGTGTCAAGCGAGGCGATTCCGCAGGTGATTTCTGTATCGCTTGAGTCTTGGTTTTGTTACGGTCTTCAACAGGGGCAGGCACACCGCGTCCAGATGTTGAACAACCTGGTACCAAAGTCACGCATGCTATTGCCCAACAAATCAGCCATAGGCGCATTTGAAACGAATTTGAAATGTTCATTCAGAGAGTACCCGAAACCAACGGAACAAAATTTACTTGCTCAAGCACCGTTTTTTGGGTGCCTGAAAAGGTCTTGTCGATCACGACCAAACTCTGGCTTCCCTTTGTCACGGACATCGGAGCAACCAATCTGCCTCCATCGGCCAATTGTTCGATCCATTCTGTGGGAATATTTTCTCCACCAGCGGCGGCAATGATCCCGGCATAAGGGGCACCAGCTGCATACCCTTGCGTACCATCTCCAAACAGTAAATGCAAGTTTCCAAGCCTCAACGGCCGAATGATTACTCTTGCGCGCTCGTACAAGCCTTTGATGCGTTCAATACTGTAGACCTCTTGTGAGACGTAGCTAAGCAAAGCTGCTTGATAACCACAGCCAGTACCAATTTCAAGCACCCTGCCCAGCTTTCCAGTAATTTTCAAGTTTTTGCCTTGTCGTAGCAGTTCGATCATCCTAGCTACTACACTGGGTTTTGAGATCGTCTGGCCAAAACCAATTGGCAAACTGGTGTCTTCGTATGCTTGGTTCGCCAACGCGGTGTCTAGAAATTGATGACGTTCAACCTTAAGCAACGCTTTCAGAACCATTTCATCTTCTACACCTGCTTCTGACAGTCTCTTGACCATGGCTAATCTGACAGTTTCTGAATCAAGACCCAATCCAACGGCGCTAGAGGCCACCAAGGAATCTGGTTTGAGTTGTCTGGTATCAGCCCAGGTCACCGGCGAAGAAGGCTTGACCATCTTTCAAGGTGGACTGGTATCTAATTTCGCAGGGAAACTGGGACGAGACTTCATTTGATTTTTTCCAAATGATCCAAGCAATCATGCCAACTGGCCAAACCTTGATAGTCTGTCAAATCAATCTGCAAAGGTGTGATGGATACGTGCCCTTCTGAGGTTGCATAGAAATCTGTGTCATGTGCTTCATCTTTGGCAAGACCAGCGCCTCCAATCCAATACATCGTCTCTCCACGGGGATTTAACTGTGTGATGACCCGCTCTGCCGGGTGTCTTCTGCCCAATCTACAAATCTTGGCAGGTTTTAATTCATGGAAAGGTTTATTTGGGATATTGACATTGAGCAACCAAGGAGAGCTTTTTGAAGGCAATTGCTGCGTCATACTTTGAACAAAAGTCATGGCCCATAACGCCGCATCATCGATATTTGTCCAGCCTCTTTCTACTTGGCTAAAAGCAATGGCAGGAATTCCCATGAGGTAAGCTTCCATGGCTGCACCTACAGTGCCTGAATAAATCGTATCGTCTCCCATGTTGGCGCCATTGTTGATACCGGACACCACCAAATCGGGTTTGTAACCCAATAATCCAGTCAAGGCAATATGCACACAATCCGCTGGCGTACCCGTGACATAACGAAATCCGTCTTCAATTTGGCGTATGTAAATCGGGGAATGCAAAGTCAAAGCATTAGATTTGGCGCTGTTGTTTTGTTCAGGTGCAACAATTTCCACATCGGCAATTTTTTTCATGGCATGATACAAAGCGATAATGCCAGGTGCTTGGTATCCATCATCATTTGAAATCAAAATTCTCATCAATCACCCTCTAAAACCCGATTGTAGGGTGAGAGAACTGCCAACAAGGCACACCAATCACCTGCACACCTTCAAGGAATGAATCATGCATGCTTGGCTTTGTGAAAATCCCATTGGCGTGGAAGCACTTCAATGGAGAGAACTTCCCACACCAACTCCAGCCGCCAACGAAGTATTGATTCGAATTGAAGCGGCCAGCCTTAACTTTCCAGATATCCTGATTGTTCAAAATAAATACCAAATGAAGCCAGCGCTACCATTTGTGCCTGGCTCGGAATACGCCGGTAAGATTGAAGCCATAGGTCAAGATGTCTCCCACTTGAAAATTGGCCAACCGGTGGCATGCCTCAGTGGCACTGGCGGTTTTGGAACACATGTTGTTGCACCTGCAAATTTTTGCCTGCCTTTGCCTGATGGTTTTGACGCTGTAGACGCAGCTGCTTTTATCATGATTTACGCCACCTCTTATCACGCGTTGGTTGACAGGGCACATCTTCACCCCAGCGACACAGTTCTCATCATGGGCGCTGCGGGTGGAGTAGGAACTTCGGCCATACAAATTGCCAAGCTGATTGGCGCGAATGTGATTGCAGCGGCCTCCACTAAGGAAAAATGTGATTTTTGTCTGACATTGGGAGCAGACCATGTCATCAACTACACCGATAAAAACTTTCGTGATAAGTTGAAAGAATTAACCAAGAGCAAAGGGCCCGACGTGATTTATGACCCAGTGGGAGGTGATTTCACCGAACCTGCTTTTAGATCTATTGCATGGCGTGGGCGCTATTTGGTCGTTGGATTTGCCTCAGGACCCATACCCTCTCTTCCATTGAACTTGCCTTTACTTAAAGGAGCATCATTGATAGGCGTTTTCTGGGGCGATTTTTCCAAACGGGAACCTGAGATGAATTCAAAGATGATGCAAACTTTGATCCAATGGTATAAACAGGGAAAAATCAAACCTCCTA
>JBJTXF010000078.1:0-8920 GCA_046082145.1 Limnohabitans sp.
CCATCGAGCACCGCCACTTCAATCTTGGTGCCTCCGAGATCAATGCCAATTTGTATGCTCATGTAGACCGTGTCAACGCCAACAGCGCGGCTTCATCCAATACAGGAATACCCAATGCCGTAGCTTTTTCCAGTTTGCTACCAGCTGCTTCACCCGCCACCACACCCGTGGTTTTTTTACTGACACTGCCAGCCACTTTTGCACCCGCTTGCTCAAGCAATGATTGGGCTTGCTCTCGTGTCAATGTAGGTAAGGTGCCCGTGATGACATAGGTGTGACCACTCAATGGCAAGTCCAACCGAGCACCGGGTGCAAACTCTTCCCAATGAACACCGATATCACGCAGTTGTTGTACTACCTCACGGTTATGCAGTTGGTCAAAAAATGCACGCAAGCTATTGGCAACCACCGGGCCAACATCATTGACGGTCAACAATTGGTCGATGCTGGCATCCATGATGGCTTGCATACCGCCGAAATGTCTGGCCAAGTCTTTGGCGGTTGCTTCACCCACATGCCGGATGCCCAATCCGTAAATGAATCGAGGCAAGGTTGTCTGCTTGGATTTCTCTAAACTCGTTAGCAAGTTGTTGGCGGATTTCTCAGCCATGCGATCCAATCCGATCAATTGCTCTCGGGTCAATCGGTACAAATCGGGCAAGGTTTTGACCAAACCCGCGTCAACCAATTGGTCCACCAATTTTTCGCCCAGATCGTCAATTTCAACCGCTCTTCGTTGTGCAAAATGCAGCAGGGCTTGTTTGCGTTGTGCACTGCAAAATAATCCACCGGTACACCGGAAATCAGCTTCGCCCTCTTCGCGCACAGCAGGGCTATCACATACTGGGCAATGCAGTGGCATGGTGAACGGGGAGGATGCGTGATCACGTTTGTCTAACAATACCGAGACCACTTCCGGAATCACATCACCTGCACGTCTGACTACCACGGTGTCGCCGACCCTCACGTCTTTGCGTCTGGCTTCATCCTCGTTGTGCAGCGTGGCATTGGTAACGGTCACGCCACCCACAAACACTGGCACCAATTTCGCTACGGGTGTGAGTTTGCCTGTGCGCCCCACTTGCACTTCAATCGCTTGCACGGTGGTCAATTCTTCTTGAGCGGGGTATTTGTGCGCCACCGCCCACCGGGGTTCCCGGCTGACCATGCCCAAGCGGGCTTGCAAAGCAATTTGGTTGACCTTGTAAACCACACCGTCAATATCAAAAGGCAATTGGTCTCGGGCTATTGCAATCTGTTGGTGATAGGCAATCAAGCCTTGCGTGCCTGACACCAATTGACAATCATCAGACACTGGAAAACCCCATTGCTTGAGGGTACTTAATACGTTGTGGTGAGTGAGATAGGGTTGCAAACCGTTCAATGTGGCTTCAACCGGCGACAACACTGCATCGGCTGGTGCATGAAAATGCAGCGCATAGGCAAAAAAACTCAGCGGTCGTTGCGCTGCTATTTTCGGGTCAAGTTGTCGAACCGCACCTGCCGCCGCATTTCGGGGATTGACAAAAGTTTTTTCATTCTTGGCGCCCTGGGCTATGCGTGATCGTTGCCGTTCATTCAAATTTTCAAAATCGTCGCGCCGCATATACACCTCGCCTCTGACCTCAAGATGTGACGGCGCCTGGTCAGGCAATCGCAATGGAATTTGACCAATGGTTCGAATGTTGTGCGTGACATCTTCGCCAGTTTGACCATCGCCGCGTGTGCACGCCTGCACCAGCACACGGTCTTGGTAAATCAAACTGATGGCCAAGCCGTCGAATTTCAACTCTGCCACATATTCAATCGGTGGATCTTCCGCGCTCAGTTGCAGTACTTTTCGAACCCTGTAATCAAATTGAATCGCCCCTTCTGCGCTGATATCGGTCTCGGTGTGAATGCTCAACATCGGTACTTTGTGTGCCACAGATGTGAACGATGCCATCGGTTGCGCGCCTACTCGTTGTGTCGGTGAATCGGGTGTGATCCACTGCGGGTGTTCAGCCTCTAATGCTTGCAATTCTCGAAACAACCGGTCGTATTCGGCGTCAGGTATCAGTGGCTCGTCTAGCACGTAATAGTGGTGACCAGCGAGTTGCAATTGCCGGCGCAGTTGAGCAATACGTTCTTGCATGAACCCTATCAACTGAATAAACGACGCGCTTGTAATGATCCCGCTGCCAGATCTCGGGCGGCGAGTTCGTCATATAGTTGGCGCAAATCTCGGTCAATGATTTGTATGGCTTGCTCGGACAAGACCTGCCCGTTGTCATCCGTGACCATGCCATCCATGGCATCAGCCAATTCCTTGGCAGATTCGCACAGCCTTGCAAAGGCTTGCTCTGACTGTGCGACCTGCGGCACGTCCAAATTCAAGCTGATACTGCGCAAAGCCGCTTGGTTTGGGTCTTCAGCCATGGCAGCACGTGCATCAAACTGCAAGACCAACACTGGAGGCAGTCCGGGCACGAAAGATGCCACCACCATTCGCCCAGGAATCACACCCGGCACAAAACCGAGGCGGGAAGCTTGTTGCTGAACATATCCAGGACTCCATGCGGCTTTGCGCGCTTGCAAGGTAAAGCTCAGTTGCGCGTCATGTGCGCAGGCGAATTGATCGAGTTCTCTGGCATGTGCCAAAGCCTCTTGCATATCTGGAAATTCGGGTGTACTGGAGAACTCATCGGCAAATGCCTGCGCTTTGACCACAAATTCTGAAAATTCAATTTCGTTCAAAGGCCCTTGGCGGTTTGCGACTTGGATACCCGCTTGAAATGCACTGTAATAACGCTGGGCTTGCAAATTTTCCCAATTGCCATTGTCCGCATTCAGACCTTCGACTACAAATAATTTATTGCCTACTCTGCGTATCGCAGGCAAGGCGGCCAGCGCAGCTTCGCCGGACACCAGCGCATCTAGCTCTATGGTTGCAACCACATCGATCAACGCATCGAGTTGCGTACTGACGTTGCGCTCACCAATACTGGCTTGAAAAGGGCTCTCAAGCGCGCTATTGTCTTGATTGCGCAAACCATCGTCTGATGGAGCGATCTCTAATGCGACGAGTTCATCAGGCGTCAAAAAAGGTTCAGCTTGTTTGGGTTGGCTTTGGCGTGAAGTCCACGTACTGTGCGCAATGACCACCACTAACACGAGGCCACCTGCAATAGCCAACCAAATTTGAAAATTGCTCATCTTTCCGCTTTCATACGCTTTCTGCCGTGCTGACTGCGGCTTCCATATCCACCGCGACAATGCGCGATACACCTTGTTCTTGCATGGTCACGCCAATGAGTTGCTCTGCCATTTCCATGGAAATTTTGTTGTGCGAGATGTATAAAAATTGAGTTTCCTTGGACATGCCAGTAACCAATTTTCTATAACGTTCAGTGTTGGCATCATCCAAGGGAGCATCCACTTCATCAAGCAAACAAAACGGTGCAGGATTGAGTTGAAAAATGGCAAAAACCAGCGCAATGGCAGTAAGCGCTTTTTCACCGCCTGATAGCAAATAAATGGTTTGATTTTTTTTGCCTGGCGGTTGGGCCATCACCTGAACACCAGAATCCAAAATTTCACCGCCCGTCATGACAAGCTTTGCGGTGCCTCCTCCAAACAATTCGGGAAACATGGTTCCGAAGTGTTGATTGACCGTATCAAAAGTATCGGAGAGCAAAGCACGGGTTTCGCTGTCGATTTTTCTAATTGCGTCTTCCAGTGTAGTGATGGCCTCATTCAAGTCGGATGACTGAGCATCGAGAAATTGCTTGCGCTCACTGGCTACTCCCAACTCCTCCAGAGCGGCCAAATTCACTGCACCCAAAGATTGAATCTCTTTTTGTAACTTATCAATTTCGTTTTGCAAACCATGAAGCTTGATGCTTTCATCATTGATAGATACTTCAATGGCTACCGTGTCAGCTTCAGACTCCCGCAAAAAACGGTCATATTGTTCATATCCAATCCGAGCAGCTTGCTCTTTGAGTTGCGCATCAAGAATTCGTTGTCGCATAGGCTCTAGTTCACGTTCGACACGCAGCCTTTCCTCGTTTGAACTGCGTAATTGCGCAGTCAAATCGTCGTATAAGGACCGCTTTGCTGCTAACAAATTTTCTCTCTCCAACTTCAGCGCCAATGCGTGTTGCAGTCCAGCTTGAGCGCTGGCATCTGTCAACGCAGCTAATTCAGATTGTTGTTTTAGCAATTCACTAGAAAGTTGCTCCAATTGTTGGGCAGCCGTTTCTCGATTACGTTGCAATTCTTCTAATTTGGCATTCAAAGTGCGCTGTCCAAAATACGCCTCTTGCAATTGATGCTCAATGTCACGTAGCTGATCACGCGCCTGTTGATAGGACTGGTCAGCTTGCTGTGAAGTGTCTAACAAGCTCTCGTAACGCTCTTGGGTCTGCGCCAATTGCATATCGAGGCTTTCAAATTGCACTTGCTGAACTAGCTCACGCTCATGTAAAGCGTGGAGTTGCGCTTGCAATTCCATGGTGTCCTCTTTCAGTTGGCTTTGACGCGATTTGATTTGTTCAGCCAACTGTTGGGTTTGTAGTAATTCGACCTTCAACGAATGTGCATGGGCTTGTGCTTGCGTGGCGTCTTGGCGAATTTGAGTGCGCTGCTGTGAGGTCTGTGTGGCAACAGCTTCGGCACGGACAAGCTGCGATCTTGCGTCCTCAGCCATCAGAGATTGCGCGCGAATTTGTTTGTCCAAATTTTCAATTTCTTGAGCCCTAGCCAATAACCCGGCTTGCTCGTTATCTTGGGCGTAGAAACTTACACTATGCAAACCAACAGCATGACCTTCTGGCGTAAAAATTTGTTGGCCCGGCTGCAACTTGTTTCGCGATGACAATGCGTCATTCAAGTTTTTGGCAGTGAAACATCCAGTCAACCAATCGCTAAATAATATTTGCAACTTTGCATCACTCAGCCTGAGTTGCTCAAACAATTTGGGTAGAGGTGATGGCGTGGTTGGAAGAAGTGAGGCTACGGGCGAAAAGAAACTTAACTTGGCCAAGGGTGAGTCATTGGCAAATGCTTTGACAATATCTATTTGGGATACCTCAAGTGCAGCGATTCTTTCGCGCAATGCAGATTCAAGGGCTTGCTCCCAGCCTGGTGTCACATGCACTCGGCCCCATAAAGGTTGTAAAGTTTGCAAACCGTGTTTATTCAGCCATGGCATGAGTTTTTCATCGCTTCGCAATTTTTCTTGTAAAGCTTTAAGGGCTTGATGGCGCGCTTGCAATTCAACCAGCTTGGCTGCTTCTTCGTTACTGGTTTGTTGTGTTCTTTTTCGGTCTGCTTCGATGCTTTCAAGAGAAGCCTCAAGACTGTCAAGTTGTGCCTGGGATTGAGCGGAAAGTTGCTCAGCGAGTGTGAATTGTTGTTGCAATAAGCTGAGTTGCTGTTCGTCAGGCACTTTCAAAGATTGGTGATCATTTTGTAATCGGTCTAAGCGAATTTGGAGTTGACGACTTTGCTCTTGCAAGCCAGACTGCTCTGCAGCCAATACCTTCATTTGCTGCTGAACTTGATTGACCAATTGTGATTGGTCTTGCAAGGCTTGACGTGCAGTATTTGATTGAACTTCTAATATTGGAATTTGCGATTGCTGTGCATTTTGCGTGGCTTGCAATTGGTTTATTTGCAATGCAACACCTGAATGGTCAACATGAAGCTTTTCAATAGCGTCCAATGACTGGGCGGCTTGATCGGTCCATTGTTGGATCTGGTTTTGGATCTGTGCCAACCGGTCTTTGGCGCGCTCTCGACCTTCAACAACAAACCTTATCTCTGCTTCTAATCGGCCTACTTCTGCACTCGCTTGGTACAAATGCCCTTGTGCAAGATTGACTTGTTCGCCCGCTTCGTAATGTGCTTGACGAATGTTCTCTACGTTTGCTTCAATTTGCCGCAAGTCAGATGTTTTGGCTTCGAGTGTATTGACTGCTAGCGAAGCCAACTGCTGTAAATGAATTTGCTCCCCCTGAGCTTCAGCCCGTTTCAAATACCACTTCTGGTGCTGACGAAGAGTGACGAGTTGTTGTAAACCATTGAACTTTTGCGCAACTTCAGCCTGTCTTTCAAGTTTTTCCAGATTGGCGTTGAGTTCTCGCAATATGTCTTCGACTCGGGTCAGATTTTCACGTGTGTCACTGAGCCGATTTTCAGTTTCACGTCGCCTTTCTTTGTATTTAGAGACCCCGGCAGCTTCTTCGAGAAACAACCTCAGCTCTTCTGGTTTGGATTCGATGATACGGCTGATGGTTCCCTGACCAATGATGGCGTAAGCACGCGGTCCAAGGCCTGTGCCCAAAAAAACATCTTGGACATCTCGACGACGTACCGGTTGGTTATTGATGTAATAACTGCTGTTGCCGTCACGGGTTAATACACGTTTCACAGCAATTTCTTCAAACTGGTTCCACTGGCCGCCTGCGCGGTGTGCTTGGTTATCGAATACCAATTCCACGCTAGCTCGGCTGGCAGGTTTGCGGGTGTTGGTACCATTGAAGATCACGTCTTGCATGGATTCGCCACGCAGTTCGCTGGCACGGCTTTCTCCTAACACCCAACGCACCGCATCAATGATGTTGGATTTGCCACAGCCATTGGGGCCAACCACCCCAACGAGTTGTCCTGGCAACAAAAAATTGGTGGCGTCGGCAAAAGATTTGAAGCCTGACAACTTGATGGAATTAAGTCGCACTGTTTACCTTTTCATTGGAAGAATTTTCTATTGGAATCAAGCCAAGCGATTGGTTGACTGTGTGCATTTGGACAAAAGTTCACGCCAATCGGTCACTTCGCGAAGCATGCTGACCAATAAGGGATACAAGCCATCCACCAATGGCTTGAGTTGTTCAGCATTCATTTGACGCGCATTAGCTTCGATCTCGATCAATTGACTTGCCAATGCATCGTTACACAAAAAAGTCACGTATCCTTTTAATGTGTGCAGCAAGCTTTTCAAAGCGTTGGTGTCAGATTCTGACAGAGCAAATTGCAGAGCGTTCAAATCGCTTTCCAAACTCGATACGAAAGTATCAGCCAGACTCAACTTTTGGCCGTTATCTGTCGCAAAATCATCGGCTCTGGCAGTGTCTAACAAAATATACATGACACCGATAATATCAGCCATGAATTCCCAACTCACTCGGCTACACCCCTATCCTTTCGAACGTTTGCGACGCTTGTTCACAGGTGTGAAAGGCAGCCCAAATCACTCACCTATCAGCTTGGGGATCGGTGAGCCCCGGCATGCCACACCAGCATTGATTATTGAAGCTCTGAAAACGCATACCGACGAATTAGCCGCCTATCCAAGCACCGCAGGATCATCGCAACTGCGGCAGACCATCTGCCATTGGCTCAAGCGACGCTATGCGGTGGATGTCAACCCAGAGACCCAAGTTTTACCTGTAAACGGCTCGCGCGAAGCCTTGTTTGCTTTTGCTCAAACTGTGTTGGACGGCAACCCCCAAAGTACTGTTGTTTCACCCAATCCCTTCTATCAAATTTACGAAGGCGCCACCATTTTGTGTAATGCACGTATTAACTATGCCCCCAGCCTTCCAGACAAAAATTTCGCCATCGACTGGGACAGTGTGACTGTCGACATTTGGCAAAACACGCGCTTGTTGTTTGTGTGTTCTCCAGGCAACCCCACCGGTGCTGTGATGCCACTGGAAGAATGGCAAAAATTGTTTGCCCTGAGTGACAAATACGGATTTGTCATTGCTTCAGACGAGTGCTACAGCGAAATATATTTCGGCCAATCGGCACCGCTGGGTGGTTTGCAAGCGGCAGTATTGTCAGGTCGCCCTGATTTCAAACATCTGGTCTGCTTCACCAGTTTGTCCAAGCGCAGCAATGTGCCAGGCTTGCGCAGTGGCTTTGTCGCTGGTGACGCGAATTTGATTGAACCGTTTTTGCGCTTTCGCACTTACCACGGCAGTGCCATGGGTGGTATGGTGCAACAAGCCAGCATCGCCGCTTGGAACGACGAAACGCATGTCATCGAAAACCGAGCGTTATATAAAATAAAATTTCAACAAGTCACACCCCTGTTGTCACAGGTTATGGATGTTGCATTGCCCGATGCTGGTTTTTATCTTTGGGCTGCGGTTCCGGGCGGTGACGACGAAGTATTCGCACGCGATTTGTTCACTCAATACAATGTCACCGTGTTGCCAGGCCGTTATTTGGCCCGCGAGGTCAATGGCATCAACCCCGGCCAAGGCCGTATTCGCATGGCATTGGTCGCACAACCCGAAGAGTGCCTTGAAGCGGCACGCCGTATCGTTCAATTTGTTCAAACCTTCTATCCATCACCATCATGAGCCAACAACTGCAATCCATCATTGATAACGCTTGGGAAAACCGCACCCAATACAGCCCATCTACTGCGCCCAAAGAACTTTCTGAAGCTGTAGAACATGTGATCGCAGAACTCAATGCAGGTCGCTTGCGTGTTGCAACCCGCCAATCGGTCGGGCAATGGACCACACACCAATGGTTGAAAAAAGCGGTATTGCTTTCATTCCGTTTGAAAGATAACCATGCGATCAAAGCCGGGGATTTGGGTTTTTACGATAAGGTGCAAACGAAGTTTTCCAACATGGATGAAGCGCACATGAAAGCCAGTGGTGTGCGCGTAGTTCCACCCGCGGTTGCACGCCGGGGCAGTTACCTTGCCAAAGGCGCGATTCTGATGCCCAGCTATGTGAACATCGGTGCATATGTCGATGAAAACACCATGGTCGATACGTGGGCGACAGTGGGTTCTTGCGCTCAAATTGGAAAAAATGTGCACCTCTCAGGTGGTGTGGGTATTGGTGGTGTACTCGAACCTGTGCAAGCCAACCCCACCATTATCGAAGACAACTGTTTCATTGGTGCTCGCTCT
>JBJTXF010000079.1:0-4379 GCA_046082145.1 Limnohabitans sp.
ATGATCACCAACCCCGTGCCCACGCGCGCCGAGGTGAGCGACGTGGCCAACGCGGTGCTCGATGGCACCGACGCGGTGATGCTGAGCGCAGAAACAGCGGTGGGCAAGTACCCGCTGGAAACCGTTCAACAAATGGCGCAAATTTGCCGTGCGGCAGAAGACGCCGAAGAGGTCGCTCTAGACGCGGATTTCACGGGCAAAACCTTCAGTTACATCGACCAAACCATCGCCATGGGCGCCTTGTTCACCGCCCACCATTTGGGCGCGAAAGCCATCGTGGCCTTGACCGATTCCGGCTCGACACCGTTGTGGATGAGCCGCCACTGCATACATATTCCTATCTATGCGTTGACCACCAGAGAAAGCTCCCAACGCCGCATGGCGCTCTACCGCAATGTCCATGCGCTGTTGATGGACACCTGTACCGACCGCGACACCGCGCTCAAGCAAGCCGAGCAGCATTTGACAGCGCGCGGCATTGTCAACCGTGGCGATGTCTATGCCATCACCTGTGGTGAGCCCATGGGCTCACCTGGAGGCACTAACATGTTGAAAATCTGCAAGGTCGGCTGAGGTCGACCAACGTCATTTTGACCCCTACAGGAAGTACCCCATGGCACTGGTTTCTATGCGCGAGCTGCTGGATCATGCAGCTGAAAACCATTACGGCATTCCTGCCTTCAATATCAACAATTTGGAACAAGTGCAGGCGGTGATGTCTGCGGCAGATGACGTGGGCGCGCCTGTCATCTTGCAAGCCAGTGCTGGTGCGCGCAAGTACGCGGGCGAATCCTTTATCAAACATTTGATCCAGGCGGCGGTGGAGGCTTATCCGCATGTGCCTTTGGTGATGCACCAGGACCATGGCCAAAGCCCTGCTGTGTGCCAAGGCGCCATCGATCTGGGATTCACATCGGTGATGATGGACGGCAGCTTGGAAGGCGACGGCAAAACCATTGCCAGCTATGAATACAACGTGAAGGTGACCCATGAAGTGGTGCAAATGGCGCACAAACGGGGCATCACCGTTGAAGGTGAGCTGGGTTGCTTGGGTTCGCTGGAAACCATGAAAGGCGACAAAGAAGACGGCCACGGCACAGACGCCACCATGACCCGCGACCAGTTGCTGACCGACCCAGAGCAAGCCGCCGATTTTGTCAAGCGCACACAACTCGACGCACTCGCTATCGCTATCGGCACCAGCCACGGGGCGTACAAATTCACGCGCAAGCCCACCGGCGACATTTTGGCGATCGACCGCATTCAAGCCATACACCAACGCATACCCAACACACACCTGGTGATGCATGGGTCCTCCAGCGTGCCGCAAGATTTGCTGGCCAAAATTCGGCAATTCGGTGGCGATATGAAAGAAACCTACGGCGTACCGGTCGAGGAGATCCAAAAGGCCATTCAATTGGGTGTGCGCAAAATCAACATCGACACCGACATCCGTCTGGCCATGACCGCGGCGGTGCGTCAGTTTTTGTTTGAGAACCCCGACAAATTTGATGCCCGCGAATGGCTTAAACCCGCGCGTGAAGCGGCCAAGCACATTTGCAAACAACGCTACATCGAGTTTGGCTGTGAAGGGCAAGGCGGAAAAATCAAACCCACACCGCTCATGGCGATGGCGGCGAAATACCAACAAGGACAGTTGGCACAAAGCGTGGTTTAAGGCCTGAGCCTTTTCAGATCAAGCGGTTTTTGTAAACACGCATTCGCAATAAGACCCGCCCGAATTCACCACAAATTGCTTGAAAGCCAAGGCCAGCCCGACTGGCTCGGTGTTGCGCGGATGGATAACACACCAATCTATGTGTTTGGGCATGTCTGGCAAATTCAACGTGACCAAATATCCGGCTTGGATCTCGGTTTGGCACACATGCGCCGACAAAAAACTCACGCCCATGCCGCACACCACGGCCTGCTTCACCGCTTCATTACTCGACATTTCGGTGCGCTCCAAACCTTGAAGTTGATGGGCTTGTAACAACTGTTCAAAAAACATCCGCGTGGCCGATCCCCTCTCTCGCACAATCAACTCGGTGGTTTGCAACGCCTCCCATGTCAGACAAGAAGATTGCGCGAGCGCATGGTCAGGTCTGGCTACCATCACATGGGGATGTCTTGCAAATTGCACCGCCTCTAACTCTGCGTCGGACGGCGGATAGCCCGTGATGGCCATGTCAATGCGTCGATTCAATAGCATCTCCAACAACTCCGTTCGTCGCGCCACCGTGAGCTTCACCGTCATCATGGGATAACCCTGCCGAAATGCTTTGAGCAACGGTGGCAAAAAATAATGGGCCGGCGAAACCGCGCCCACATGCAACCCATCTCGAGGCTGTGTTTGCGCTTTGTTTTGAGTTGTTTGCAACGCCTGCATGGCATCCGAAGCCGCTTTCATTTGCGCTTGAATCAACTGCGCTTGGTGTAAAACCACTTGACCCTCCGTGGTCAATCGATGCCTGTCGTGCTGACTGAACAAACGCACTTGCAACGCCTGTTCAAGCTCACGCACCGTTTTAGACACCGCAGGTTGCGTCATGTCGAGTTGCTCGGCTGCGCGGGTGAAACTGCCTTCGCGAGCCACGACCGAAAAAACCCTTAAATGCCGAAGACTCCACGGTGATGCCATGCAAGGCCTCCTTGATGCGTTTCCTAGGACTTACCCTGAAAAATGGAACGGTGTTGATGCCAGTCTGCAATCAAGCCACAGCTTGGCCATTGATATATTACTGAATTTATATGTTTCGATGTTGAATTTATAGCCATATAGTTTGTGTTTGATTTCTAGAATGTTTTTATTTCAGCATTCACATTCAACATGCCTTCTTCGCCTACTTCACCGCGTTTTCCCTCTTGGAACGATCCCATCGCCGACCCGTTGGACGAACCGCAAAAGCTCCTTTATCGCTCCAACCTACTGGGTTCCGATTTGCGCATCACCAACTACGGTGGTGGCAATACCAGCGCCAAGATCTGGCAAGCTGATCCGCTGACCGGCGAACAGGTGGAAGTGCTTTGGGTCAAAGGCTCCGGTGGTGACGTGGGCTCTATGAAGCTTGATGGTTTTGCCACGCTGTCCATGGAAAAGCTTCGTGGTTTGAAAAAGCTCTACCGGGGATTGGCCCACGAAGACAGCATGGTCGATTACCTGCCGCATTGCACCTTCAACCTCAACCCACGCGCGGCCTCAATAGACACACCGTTGCATGCGTCGTTGCCCTATGTCCATATCGACCATATGCACCCTGACGCGGTGATCGCGATCGCGGCGATGGAGAACTCCCAACGCATCACCGAGACGGTTTTTGAAGGCCAGGTGGGTTGGCTGCCTTGGTTACGCCCAGGCTATGAGTTGGGCCAGCAACTGGCAGCCTACGACGCCGCTCACCCCGGGTTGCGAGGCATTGTGTTGGCGGGACATGGCTTGTTCAGTTGGGGCGACACCTCGAAGTCGTGCTTTGAAAACACCGTGGGTTTGATTGAACGCGCGCAAAACTGGCTCACCCAAGAACGCTCACAAAAAAAAATTCAGGTCTTTGGTGGCACTGCTTTTGAACCCTGGCGGTTGGAGCTCGAAGCCAAATGCTCAGACCCTTACTGCCCGTGTTGCGAGGCTTGGTCAGCCAACAAAGCCCCAAACTGCTTCACCTCAACACCTCTGACGAGGTGATGGCATTTGTCAACTCACAAGAACTCGAACCATTGGCTGCTTTGGGCACCTCTTGCCCTGACCATTTTTTACGCACCAAAATCCGCCCGCTGATCGTTCCCGAAAATGTGTACGGCTTGCCGCAAGAGGCACTCAAAGCGAAACTGGCCGATTTGATCAGCGGCTATCGCAACGACTACGCGGCTTATTACGAGCGTTGCAAACGCCCCCACAGCCCAGCCATGCGTGACCCCAACCCGGTGGTGGTCTTGTTGCCCCGCATGGGCATGGTGACGATCGCCAAAGACAAAGCCACTGCACGCATCGCCGGCGAGTTTTATGTCAATGCCATCAATGTGATGCGCGAGGCCCATGCTTTAGACCGTTATGTGGGTCTGCCCGAGCAAGAGGCCTTTGACATTGAATATTGGTTGCTGGAAGAAGCCAAGTTGCAACGCATGCCCAAACCCAAACCATTGGTGGGCAAGGTGGCATTGGTCACAGGCGCGGCCGGTGGTATTGGCAGCAGCATCGCACAACGCTTGCTCAACGATGGTGCGTGCGTGGTGTTGGCCGACATCGCCCCCACGGCTTTGGAAGAGGTTCACGCCAAGCTCGCCAAGCGCTTTGGCAAAGACCATGTGCATGCCGTGGTATGCGATGTGACCAGTGAAAAAAGCGTGCAGCAAGCATTTGGCAGTGCGGTGTTGGCTTTCGG
>JBJTXF010000080.1:0-4655 GCA_046082145.1 Limnohabitans sp.
GCACAAAGGCAAAAGCTAGAAACCTGAGTATATTGAGTTTATACTGAGTTATCGTTGTTATGCTTAAAATTAGTAAACCTTGGTAACTTTGCTATATATGGACCCATTAACGAATCCTTTTTCTCCTGGCGCAGGCAATCAACCTCCAGAGTTGGCCGGGTGCAGTGAACTTTTATACAAAGTGGAGGTGCTACTGGCCCGGGTCAAGGCAGGCAGAAGCGAGCAAAGCATGTTCATGGTGGGTTTGCGCGGTGTTGGGAAAACCGTGTTGCTCAACCGAGTGCGCGAAATGGCTGAGGAGCAGGGCTACCAAGCACTGCTGATTGAGGCTCACGAGAGCAAGTCTTTGCCATTGCTTTTGTTGCCGCCATTGCGGCAAGTTTTATTTGCGCTTGATCGCATGCAAAACATCAGCCAAAAGGTAAAACGCGGATTGCGTGTGCTGCGAAGTTTCATAGGCGGCTTCAAACTCAAAATGGGTGACGCAGAATTTGGCTTGGACATCGACCCGGAAACAGGCTCCGCTGACAGTGGCGATCTGGAGGCTGATTTGGCTGAATTATTCGTGGTTGTTGGCGAAGCGGCTGCTGACCGTGGTACAGCCGTTGCCATCATTGTCGACGAGCTTCAGTACATGACCGAAGTCGAGATGAGCGCGCTCATCATGGCCATACACAGGGTATCTCAACGCAACTTACCGTTGGTGCTCATAGGTGCAGGTTTGCCTCAGTTGGTAGGCCTGGCAGGCAAATCCAAATCTTATGCGGAGAGATTGTTTATTTATCCAGAGGTGGGCGCGCTGTCGCTGCAAGACGCTTCATTAGCGTTGCAAGGACCTGTGTCAACTCAAGGTGTCTCTTTCACCACCGAAGCATTGGCTGAGATTTTCAGGGTCACCCAAGGCTATCCCTATTTTTTGCAGGAATGGGGTTACCAATCATGGAATATGGCGCAACAGTCACCCATAGATTTACCGCTGATCAAGCGCACCACTGAGGCCTCAACCAAGAGGCTGGACCAAAGTTTTTTTCGTGTGCGATTCGATCGACTGACTCCTCGTGAAAAAGACTACCTCAGTGCCTTGGCTGAAATGGGCGCTGGTAACCAGCGTTCGGGGGGTGTCGCAGAACGACTGGGTGTCAAAGTGCAGACCATTGCACCTCTGCGCTCTAGCCTGATTAAAAAGGGAATGATTTACAGCCCGGCCCATGGCGACACGGCTTTCACTGTTCCGATGTTTGATCACTTCATGATCCGCACAATGCCCGACGGGCCTCGTAAAGCCGGCGCATAGTGAGCCTTGCCTACTAGGTTGGCGTTAAGTGTCGATTGACTGACCGCGTTGCATCAGTTCAGCTATCGCCCGCGGATAAATTTCATGCTCTTGTGTCAGCACGCGCGCCGCCAAAGTGTCGGCGGTGTCATTGGGTAACACAGGCACCACGGCTTGCGCCAATATGGGCCCATGATCGAGTTCGGTGGTGACCCAATGCACCGTGGCTCCGGCAAATTGGCAGCCTGCTTCGATGGCGCGTTGGTGCGTGTGTAAGCCAGGAAACGCAGGCAGCAGCGAAGGGTGGATGTTCAACAAACGCCCCTCATAATGGACCACAAACCCGGGCGTCAAGATGCGCATGAATCCAGCCAATATCACCAGACTGGGCTCGTAGGCATCAATGGTTTGTCGCAATACATCATCAAAGGCCGTGCGCGGGTCGGCACGATCGGCAAACGCGGTGTGATCAACCACCTGAGTGGTAAATCCCATGGCCACTGCGAGTTGCAAGCCTTTGGCATCTGGCCGGTTACTGATCACCGCAGCGATGCGAGCGTTCAACGTTTGCTCCCATCGCGCTTGGACGGCCGCGCGGGCGATCGCCTGCATGTTCGAGCCACTCCCGGAAATCAAAATCACCAGATTTTTCATCCGCTTCATTATGGCGAATAAACACCTTGTCACTGTTGTTTCAAAAATTACCGCACGGTCGTGCTAAAACCTGTGCCATAGCGTCGGTCACAGCGCGCCGGCAGACACTGGGAGATCACACATGGATTTGGCATTTACGCCGCAAGAACAAGCGTTTCGCGAAGAAGTTCGCGAATGGGTCAAGGCCAATTTGCCCGAAGCATTGGCCCACAAAGTTCACAACGCACTGCGTTTGACCCGTGAGGACATGCAGTCGTGGGCAAAGATATTGGGCCGCAAAGGATGGCTCGGTTATGGCTGGCCCAAGGCGTTTGGCGGCCCCGGTTGGAATGCCGTTCAAAAGCATTTGTTTGAAGAAGAATGCGCGTTGGCAGGCGCGCCTCGTGTGGTGCCTTTTGGGCCTGTCATGGTGGCACCCGTCATCATGGCGTTTGGCAATGAAGAACAACAAAAGCGGTTTTTGCCGGGCATTGCCAGCGGTGAAGTGTGGTGGAGTCAGGGTTACAGCGAACCCGGCTCCGGATCAGATCTGGCATCCCTTAAAACTCGCGCAGAGCGTGTGGGCAACACATATGTGGTGAACGGACAGAAAACCTGGACCACGTTGGGGCAATACGGCGAATGGATTTTTTGTTTGGTACGCACCAGCACCGAAGGCAAGCCCCAAACTGGCATTTCTTTTTTGCTGATTGACATGAAGTCGCCGGGTGTGAGTGTGCGACCCATCAAACTGCTTGACGGCGAATGCGAGGTGAATGAAGTTTGGTTTGACAACGTAAAAGTTCCCGCCGAGAACCTGATCGGCCAAGAAAACAAAGGCTGGGACTACGCCAAATATTTGCTGGCGCATGAACGCACCAACATTGCCGATGTCAACCGCGCCAAGCGCGAATTGGAGCGTTTGAAGCGCATTGCCAAAGCCGAAGGTGTGTATGACGACATGCGTTTCCGAGATGAAATTGCCAAGCTTGAAGTCGACATCATTGCATTGGAAATGATGGTGTTGCGTGTGCTCAGTGCCGAGAAATTGGGCAAGCAATCTTTGGACATCGCAGGCCTGCTCAAAATTCGAGGCTCAGAAATTCAACAACGTTACAGCGAATTGATGATGCTCGCCGCAGGACCTTTCAGCTTGCCGTTCATCCAGGAGGCCATGGAGGCCGGTTGGCAGGGTGACCATGTGGGCGCGGCGCATTGCGCGCCGCTGGCATCCACCTATTTCAATATGCGCAAAACCACCATTTATGGCGGCTCCAACGAAGTACAGCGCAATATTGTTGCCAAAACCGTTTTGGGTTGAACCCAGGCAACTTTTCAACTCACAAGGAACACCATGGACTTTGATTTTTCTGACGAGCAAATGCAATTGCGTGATGCGGTACGCAAATGGGTGGACAAGGCTTACGACTTGGACGAGCGAAGACGCATCGTCAACGAGGGCGGATTTTCTGCATCGGTGTATCAATCGTTGGCTGAGTTGGGCTTAACAGGTTTGTATGTGCAAGAAGCTTATGGTGGCATGGACATGGGACCGGTTGAAGGTATGGTGGTGATGGAAGAGTTGGGGCGTGGTATGTTGCTCGAACCCTTGTCCCATGCTTGGATCAGTGCTGCGGTGTTGCAGGCCTTTGCCCCTGATGATGTGAAACACACCTGGTTGCCAGGCATTGCCAGTGGTGAAACATTGATGGTGTTGGCGCACCAAGAGCGAGGTAACCGTTATGCCTTGAACCGTTGCCGCACCACCGCCGAACAACACCCGGGTGGTTGGCATGTCAGCGGTCACAAAAGTCTGGTGCCCGCCGGTGACCATGCCCATGCGTATATCGTGCCTGCCATGGCGCAAGGACAACTCGCTTTGTTTGTGGTGCCTCGTGAACAGGGCACAACTGCCGCTCACAACTATGTGTCGCAAGACGGCAGTCGCATGGGCGAAGTGTTGTTTCAGAATGCACCCGCCCAGTTATTGAGTCTGCAAGGATTGGCAGGTTTGCAATTGGGCGTGGATGTGGGCATTGCCGCGCTGTGCGCCGAGGCTGTGGGATTGATGGAAAAAACCTTGTCCATCACGGTGGACTACATGAACACGCGCAAACAATTCGGTGTACCTATTGCGGCTTTTCAAGCGTTGCAGCACCGGGTGGCTGACGTGAAGATGCAATTGGAGTTGGGGCGTTCGATGAGTTACTACGCCACCCTGAAATTGAACGCACCTGCCGACGAACGAACGCTGGCCTTGTCGCGTGCCAAGTGGCAAATGGGGCAATCCATGCGGCATGTTGGACAAGAGGCGGTGCAATTGCACGGCGGTATCGGCGTCACCGATGAATACATCATCAGCCATTGTTTCAAGCGTTTGACGCAAATGGAGATGACATGGGGTGACTGCCTGCACCATTTGGGACAAGTGTCGACACATATGCAAGACACAGCAGGGGTTTTTGCCTGACCATGCATCCCAAGGCTTTGCTCGATGCATGCACAGAACTCACTCGTCTGGTATTGAGGTTTGAACACCCGGCTGACAGCGTGTTGTCCAAATATTTTCGCGACCAACGCAAGGCCATGGACCTGGGTCCGCGCGAGCGCAATGTGTTGGCCGAAACGGTTTACAACGTGTTGCGACAAAAACTGCGGTTTGAACATTTGGCCAAATCGGGAACGGGGGTGCGCGAGCGACGATTGGCCATCTTGGGATGGGCGGCACACTTGGATGCGCAGGCCAAGC
>JBJTXF010000081.1:0-6490 GCA_046082145.1 Limnohabitans sp.
CATTGCACCCAGACACATCGATTTGCGCCCGTTTGTGTTGATGGGCAAGGACACCCGCATCGTCCCAGGCGGTTTGACCCGCGTGGCATTGCGCGAAGGTTCTTTGGTGGTGAATTCATCGCAAGGGGGGGGCACCAAAGACACCTGGGTGTTGGAAGACGAGGAGTTGCTCTGATGCTGTCGCGTGTCGCTGCGCAACTTTATTGGTTGTCACGTTACTTGGAACGGGCCGAAAACATGGCTCGCATTTTGGAAGTAGGACAGTCATTTGCCTTGGTGACTTCGTTCGATAGTAATCGCGCGACGCTCGATAATGTCAGTGAACCCTTGGTCATCACCGATACCTTGGCCGCTTTTGAAGCCTCTGGACGAGCCATGCGTTCAGACCAGGTCGCGCAATTTTTGGCATGGGATCCCGAGCACCCGTCTTCTATCTTCAATTGCATACAGTCCTGCCGAGAAAATGCACGATCAGTCAGAGGTGCCATGACAGTGGAAATGTGGGAATGCATCAATGACACTTGGCTTGAATTATTGATTCGAAAAAAGAAAAACAAATATCCTGATTTCACAGTGGACTCAGGCTTTTTTGAATGGATCAAACAACGCTCGCATTTGTTCAGGGGCGTGACGTTCGCGACCATACAGCGTGATCAGCCCTACCACTTCATTCGATTGGGCACGTATCTGGAACGCGCAGATAACACCGCGCGCATCTTGAGTGTGAAGACGCAAGTAGAGCAAGCTGAAAGTAATGACTTGGTCGACGACTATTACCGTTTGGGTGCGGTGCTACGCTCTGTGAGTGCGCTAGAAGCTTACCGCGATACCTACCGCGATGCAATTGATGCAGACCGGGTGTCTGAACTGCTGATCTTCAATGCCCGAGTGCCGCGCTCGCTACATTTTTGTCTGGACGAGACCGCCTACATCTTGAACCAACTGCCACAACAAACTGGCCGCGAAGCTCGAAAGCGCTGCGCCAATTTGCTAACTAATTTGAAATACGGCAGTCTGAGTGAAGTCTATGAAAATGGTTTGGACAATTACCTGGAGATGTTTGTGAAAGAAAACATCGCACTGGCTGAATCAGTGCAAACTGACTACTTGGAATCCATCGCATGAAGTTGCATGTTTTTCACGAAACCAGCTATCGATACGATCAGTTGGTTCGCCGCAGTATCCAGATGTTGCGCATGACGCCGCCTAAAACACATCGTCAACACATCGTGCAATGGCAACTTGATTTGCCTGGCAAAGCCACCGCTTGGACAGATGCGTTTGGCAATCAGTGCCATTGCCTGGTATTGGAGAACCCTCGGCAAGACATTGTGTTGCGCGCTCGCGGTACGGTTGACTTAAACACCTCTGAGCAAGGAGAACCGGAAGGACTGGTACCACACACGGTGTTTATGCGGTCCACTAAACTCACCAGCGTGGATACGGCGATTGCCGCATTCACGGAACCCTTCAGAGCAACTGTGAAATCACGACCTTACATGGGCTTACATGATGTCATGTTGGCATTGCTCGAGCGTATGCCGTATGAAAAGGGCATCACGCATGTGGGAGATTCAGCCAGTCAATCTTTTGCCAAAGGTAAAGGAGTCTGCCAAGACCACACGCATGTGTTTTTAGCTTGCGCCAGATACCTTGGCTTGCCTGCGCGTTATGTCAGCGGCTATTTGCATTCTGCGCAAAATGAACAAGTGGCCAGCCACGCTTGGGCCGAAGCTTGGGTTGCCAACCGATGGATTGGCTATGACGTGAGCAATTCCTCCGATGCAGAACAAGGACATATTCGATTAGCGCATGGCTTGGACTATGAAGATGCCAGTCCGGTTCGCGGTGTGCGCATGGGTGGTGGATCAGAAACCATGCAAAGCTATGCAAAAGTAGAATCCTGCCATCACTCTCAACAATAAAGCATATCCATGACTTACTGTGTTGGAATGGTTCTCGATGAAGGACTGGTTTTTGCGTCTGACTCACGCACCAACGCAGGTGTTGACCATGTGTCAACGTTTTGCAAAATGACCGTCATTGATTCACCTGGCGAAGGTGTCATCGTCATGCTCAACAGCGGCAACTTGGCCACCACGCAACAAGTGGTCAGTCGTATCAAACAACATGCTTCAGACACCGGCAAACCGCTGACTGCTCACGGCTCTATGTTTGGTGTGGCGGAATTGCTGGGAAGAGAATTGCGCAACACCATTGCCACTACGCGCAATGAAGCACCCGAACAAAGCGATATTGATTTTTCAGCTACCTTTTTGGTCGGTGGTCAACTCAAAGGCGAAGTCCCACGTCTTTTCATGGTCTATCCCCAGGGAAATTTCATCGAATCCACGGCAGACACCCCTTTTTTCCAAATAGGTGAAAGCAAATATGGCAAACCCATATTGGACCGTGTAATTCACCCTGCAATTAGCATGTCGCATGCCATTAAGTGTGCGCTGGTATCTTTTGACTCGACCATCAAAAGCAATTTATCGGTCGGTTTGCCCATTGACCTGGCCATGGTCAAAAGCGGCGACTTGCGGGCAACCAAGCGACATCGCATCGATGCAGATGATGTCTATTTCCGTGATTTACGCTCGAGTTGGAGCCAAGGGCTTCGTCAAGTTTTTGGGCAATTGCCAGACCCTCATTGGTTGGCTTAAGCGGCCAAGCCGACAGATTCGATTTCCCACAATATCTGCCACAGCATGCGCATTTACTTCTCATCATCAGACCTTTCCAGCGCATCGTTCAGCGACTTGCAAATAGCCGACGGAGCACAGAACTCTCTCTTTAACCGAACTGAGACGGGAAACACCGCGCTAATTATTTTTTCGATAAATGCGTCGGCCAGTCGATTCACTCCTGCGCTGTGTCATAACGAAGTCCCTCGCACACGGCGCAAACTGATGCGACTGATGAATTAGGAGGAAACCATGGGCATTGCTTGGATCATGAACGAACGCAAACTCAACCGAATAAAGCCATCAATTCAAAATTGGCTAGTGCAAAAGATCAGTCAACATGAAGCGACTGCACCGACAAATAACCACCATTGCCGTAGGCCAAAGGCTTGCTGTCATTGGTGCTGATACGCTCAACCCGCCCTATAAATAACAAATGGTCTCCCCCAGGGTATGTGGCTTGCAAACTGCATTCCAAATAAGAAGCACAACCCGCGATCAATGGAACGCCACCTAAGCCGGCTTGATAGTCAATACCTTCAAAACGGTTCACACCCGAAGACGCAAACCGGTTGGAAATAGGCACTTGGTCTTGCGCCAATATGTTGACGGCAAATTGCCGCGCATTTTGGTAGGTGAGAAAACTCCGAGCGTTTAAGCGCAAGCTCCACACAATCAATGGTGGGGCCAGCGACAACGAGCTGAACGAGTTGGCGGTGATGCCTTCGGGCTGCCCGATGGCATCTAACGCAGTGATCACGGTCACGCCAGTCACAAAAGAGCCCAAACAACGTCGCAATTCCATCGGATCAAGGGCGGGCAAAGCCGCTTGGCTGTCTGTCGTTACGGTCATGGTGAAAATGAAAATGATGAGCAGTGCGCTATGGCACCAAAACATCTATTGTCGATGATGTGCAAAATCAACTTGCGTTTTACCCCAAACACCCCCGAAACTTATGCAGCATGTGGTTTGTTAGCATGCAATCATCCCTTAAGGAATCCCGTACATGACGCTCAAATCATTACTGTTCGTGCCAGGCGATAGTGAAAAAAAATTGGCCAAAGCCGAAAGCACTGGCGCAGATGCATTGTTGCTGGACTTGGAAGATGCTGTATCTCAGGAACGCCTTCCTGTTGCACGCGGTTTGGCGCTGGAATATTTGAAATCGCATAACCGTGCTCGCCAACAAGTGTGGGTCCGTATCAACCCCATGAGCTCGCCCCTCGCCCTGCCAGATTTGGTAGCAGTCATGGCTGGACAACCAAATGGTGTTGTTTTGCCCAAGCCTTTGAACGCAAGTGACGTGTTACAACTTGACCATTTTTTAAGCGCACTTGAAGAACGCGAAGGCATCATGGTTGGCCATACGCGCATCCTGCCAGTGGCGACAGAAGTCGCTGGTGCTCTGTTTTCATTAAACACCTATGCTGGTTGCTCAGCTCGATTGGCAGGCTTGACTTGGGGTGCTGAGGACTTGGCCACATCGGTGGGAGCCAGAACCAACAAAAAAGAAAACGGAGAATTCGACGATTTATATGTGCTGGCGCGATCTTTGTGCTTGCTAGCAGCGTCGCACGCGGGAGTGCAAGCAATCGACACTTTGAGCGTGGACTTTAAAAACATCGACAATTTGCAAGCTGATGTAAAGCGCGCCAAGCGTCAAGGCTTTAGCGGAAAGCTGGCCATTCATCCTGACCAAGTGTCCATCATCAACGAAGGTTTCAAGGCGAGTCCTGAGGAATTGCAACAAGCACAGCGTATTGTTGAAGCCTTTTCACAAGCGCACGGCGCTGGTGCGGTGCAATTAGATGGCAAGATGATCGATAAACCGCATTTGACTCAAGCATTACGCTTGCTCGAAACCAACCCAGGGAATTGAACATGGCCGGACTATTTTTCGAAGAGTTTTTTGTTGGGCAAGTCTTTAAGCATGCAATCAGACGCACGGTTTCGGAGTCTGACAACATCATGTTTTCGGCGCTCACGCACAACCCAGCGGCGTTGCATTTGGATGATGAATACTGCAAGCAGCACACAGAATATGGTCAACGTATCGTCAACAGCGTATTCACTTTAGGCTTGATGGTTGGTATTTCAGTAGGCGACACGACGTTAGGCACCACTGTTGCCAATTTGGGTTGGGATGAGGTGAGATTTCCCAAACCGCTGTTTCATGGAGACACAGTGCATGTTGAAACCGAAGTCATTGAATTGCGCGACAGTAAATCTAGGCCGCTCAATGGCATCGTGATTTTTGAACACAGAGGCTATAACCAGCACAATGTGTTAGTGGCTTCTTGCAAACGTTCAGCATTGATGTTGAGGCAGCCAACAGCAGTTGAGAAACAATTCAATTAGTTTCATAAATTTATTTTTTTAGTCTTTAATGACTATTTTTAAAGAACTCATTTGATTGGGGTTTTTGAATTTTCATTTCAATGTGAGTCGTTAAGATATTCGATGGCAATGTTGCCTTTATTTTGCTTGAGGAATTTAAGTGTTTTATAAAAAAATCTCTGCCATCACCTTGGCTGTGACTGCGTTGGTCGCTACATCCACTTTTGCCCAGGATAAAAATTTGTCCATATTGCAACGCATGGGTAACACTGAAACTAACATGAACATTCCTACCGTTCCACAAGAGGGTAAGAATGCCGACGCGATCCGTGCAAACTTGAAAAAAATCAAGTTACCTGATGGCTTCAAAATCGATTTGTACGCCGTTGTTCCTGACGCGCGTTACATGGCAGTAGCACCTTCCACCAACATGTTGTTCGTAGGCACGCGTAAAACAACTGTTTGGGCAGTGACTAATCGTAACAACGGTGATGCGGCCACTGAAGTCAAGCCTTTTGCACCAGCCATCAAATTCAGCAACCCCAATGGTGTGTGCTTTACCAAAGACGGCTTCTTGGTTGTCGCTGAATCCAACCGCATGTTGGAATTCCCCGCTGCAGAATATTTTTATGAAGGTCCAGATGTCGCTGTGGGCTTGATAGTGCCAGAAGGGAAGATGATCCCCGTAGAAGAACAGTCTTTCAACCACACAGGTCGTGTTTGCAAAATCGACAATGATGGAAAAATCTATGTCACATTGGGCCAGCCTTACAACGTTCAACCCAAAGACAAGGTGGCTTTGTATGAGGAAGTTGGTATCGGTGGTGTGATTCGCTATAACGGAAGAGATGGTTCAGGTCGCATGGTTTATGCCAAAGGCATGCGTAACCCGGCAGGTATTACCATCGGTCCCAAAGGCGATATTTGGACTACTGATAACCAAGTGGACGGTTTGGGTGACGACATTCCCCCTGGCGAATTGAACAAACTTACCAAGGCTGGCGAACATTTTGGTTTCCCTTTCTACAACGGACGATTCAAAGTGGCAGGCTCCCCAGCTGCACCCGACTTGGTCAACATGCCTGAACCCGAAGGCATGATTTCACCTCAGGTCGAATTTCCTGCTCACCAGGCGCAGTTGGGTGTGACCCACTACACAGGCAACGCTTTTCCCGCCAAATACCGTGGCGGTTTGTTTGTGGCTGCGCACGGTTCATGGAACCGCACAACACCCAGTGGTTACTTGATCAACTTCGTACCTATCAACGCTGATGGCAATGCAGGTCCTGCTGAAGTCTTTGCAGATGGTTTCCTTGACAAGAACACCAATCGTGCGTTGGGCCGACCAGTGGATGTCGCAAACCTGCCTGATGGTTCAATCCTCGTGTCAGATGATTACGCAGGTGCCCTTTATCGCATCAGCTACACCGGAAACTGATTCAACTCGCATAACGGGTGAACGACC
>JBJTXF010000082.1:0-2181 GCA_046082145.1 Limnohabitans sp.
CATTTTCACAGGAGCTTTTGGAAAACAGCTTGCCCGAAATGACAGTGACTGCCACCAGGGAAAAAGAGAAGTTATCTGAAACCCCTGTATCTGTCGGTGTCATCGGTGCTGAGGCGATTCGATTGACAAAGCCAAGCCATCCGCAAGAAATATTGAGTCAAATTCCGGGCGTTGCTGTGTCGATCACGAATGGCGAAGGGCATCAAACAGCTATCAGACAAGGGTTCACCACCTCGCCTGTGTATTTGTTTCTCGAAGACGGAATCCCTACCCGTGCCACAGGCAATTTCAATCACAACGCCTTGTATGAACTCAACATACCCAGAGCTGGCGGCATTGAAGTCATTCGAGGGCCTGGAACCGCGCTTTACGGATCTGACGCGATTGGTGGCATCGTCAACGTTTTGACAAAAGCACCAGCGAACACCAACACACAAGAAGTCAGTTTGGAATATGGCGCTTACAACTATTTACGACTGCTGGCAGGTGTCGATCGAGCAGAGGGGCCATTAGGCATGTTCAGAGGTGATGTGAACATCACAAACAACCCAGGATGGCGTACCAAAACAGCATATGAAAGACAGAGTGTGAACTTCCGAGTCGATTCAGCACTGAATAACGACATTTATGCAAAGACCATTTTGGGGTTCACAAAAATCGATCAAGAAACTGGCGCAAACAGTGCGCTTCCCTACGCGTATTACATGAATGACCCCACCGTCAATCTAAGGTCGCCAGCTTATCGCAAAGTGAAAGCGCTCAGGCTGTCTAGTTCGGTGGAAAACGATTTGGGCGCCGGCCAACTGTTGACAATCACTCCTTACGTGAGAAACAACGAAATGGATCTCAATGGTTCATATAACTTTACGGGCGACGCCCGCATTGAAAAAACCGAGGTGTGGTCGCTAGGGCTTTTGATCAAAGACAGAAAAGCATTCAATGATGCTTGGCAATCCAAAGTTGTTTTGGGTTTGGATTTGGATTACAGCCCAAGCACCAGGGATGAGCAACAGATTGTTTTGAACTATTCAGATTTGGTCACAGGAAATTCATTGTTCAGACAATACACAAGTTACACATTAGGCAGTGAGTTGTACAACTACGATGTGGTGTATAAAAATTCATCGCCTTACTTGCACTTTGAAACTTCACCGCTTTCAAATATTCATATTTCTTTGGGTTTACGTTACGACGTTTCCAGTTATTCACTGACTAACCAAAGAACCTCTGGATATTTTTCCAGCAAACCCTCTACAACCACTTACTATTACTACTTGCCTGCAAGCGCGAGCATTTCTTATGCAAAGCTGATTCCCAAATTCGGCATGACCTATGAGCTTGATGCTTTCAATCACCTGTATGTAACCTACAACCAGGGTTTTCGAACACCTTCCGAGAGCCAATTATTCCGAGCAGGGAGGGCATCTACCCAAGCCGAGGCGTTGGCCCTGTCGAATGCAGCGATTGCTTTAAAGCCGATCTTGGCAGAGCAATACGAATTGGGAATTCGTGGGGGAAGCAGCGATTACAAATATGATTTGGTGGCCTATCAACTCACCAAATCAAATGATCTCTTGAGTTTGAAAGACAGTACTGGCTATGCCGTACAAACCAACAATGGGGTCACCAGGCACCGAGGCATAGAACTGGGTTTGGAAAAACGGATGAATGCACAATTTGGCATTCAGATGGCCACCTCCTTTGCCGAGCACAAATATTTAAACTGGGTCACTTCCACTACCAATTATTCGGGGAAAACCATCGAGCAGGCACCCAGCAAACTGTCCAACATACGACTGAATTGGACACCGTCCGATGTGTCGACCATTCAATTGGAGAGGGTGTATGTGGGACCGTACAAGTTGGATCAAGGAAACGCATACGGAGATTACGCTGGCCATCAATTGTTCAATTTAAGGGTTGGATACGCCTATTCAAAGGATGTGGCGATGAATTTGAAACTGATGAATCTCAAAAATGTCCGTTGGGCAGACAGCGCCTCTAGCAGCTCAAGTGGTGCTTTGTATTCGCCCGGCATGCCCTTCACGGCTTACGCAGGAGTAGAGTGCAAATGGTAAATTTTTCACGCAATCAACTGATTTGGCGCATTCATTTTTGGGCTGCACTTCTCGCCACACCATTTGTATTGATGGCGGTGTTGACCGGTTTGCTGTATGTGTT
>JBJTXF010000083.1:0-3244 GCA_046082145.1 Limnohabitans sp.
AAAGCATTGCGGGTAGAGGGTGCATCCAACCAAAGCACCCAGTGCGTGTGGTGTTGCTCGCGTCTTAGCATGGCATCAGGTCCGCGTGGGCAGTGTGTGCATGAATTTGCTGATGATGCCCAGCATCACTTCGTCAGCACCGCCACCGATGGATGCCAATCTGCCATCGCGGTACATGCGCGAGACCGGGTTATCCCAGGTGTAGCCCATGCCACCCCAATACTGCAAACATGCATCCGGAATACTGCGCAGCAATCGACCCGCTTTGAGCTTGGCCATCGATGCCCATTCGGTCACATCTTTGCCTTGGATGTAATGCTCGGTGGCCATGTAGGTGAGGGCGCGTAAACACTCGACCTCGGTTTTCAATTCCGCCAAGGTGAAATGCACCACTTGGTTGTCCAGCACAGACTTGCCGAACGCTTTTCTTTCGCGGGTGTATTCGATGGTTTGATCAATGCAATTCATCAAACCTTGAATCGCGTTGGCGGCTGCCCACAAGCGCTCTTCTTGAAACTGCATCATTTGGTAGGTGAAGCCCATGCCTTCTTCGCCGATGCGGTATCGCTGTGGCACACGCACATCGTCAAAATGGATCAATCCCGTGTCGCTGGCCATCATGCCGATCTTGCGGATTTTTTTGGCGCGCGTGATGCCGGGGGTGTCCATGGGCAAGATGATCAGGCTTTTGTTTTTGTGTGCAGCCCCTTCGCTGGTGTTGGCCAGCAAACACATCCAATCGGCTTGCAAACTGTTGGTGATCCACATCTTGCCGCCGTTGATGATGTAGTCGTCGCCGTCTTTGCGTGCCGTGGTTTTGATGGCCGACACATCCGAGCCGGCATGCGGTTCGGAGACACCAATGCAAGCCACGGCTTGGCCGCTGATCGCGGGGGCCAAAAATTCTTCGCACAGCGCTTGCGATCCAAAACGTGCCAGCGCCGGCGTAGCCATGTCGGTTTGCACCCCAACTGCCATGGGCAGCGCACCGCAATGGATATGACCCAATGCTTCGGCCAACACCACGCTGTATGAGTAATCCAAGCCACTGCCACCGTAAGCCTCGGGTTTGGTCAAGCCCAAATAGCCCAAGGCACCGAGTTTTCCAAACACCTCGTGTGCAGGAAATATTTCGGCAGCTTCCCATTCGTCAACATGGGGATTGATCTCATCGTCAATGAACCGTTTGAGGTTGCGCTTGAGTTCTTCGTGTTCGTGGGTGAGTTGCATACAGGCTCCGCAAAGAAAAATTCAGGCGCGAGACACGCCATATTGCATCGGACGAAGTGTGCGTTGTTCGGCTTGTTGGCACACCGACAACGTGAGCATCAATACTTGGCGCGTGTCGCGCGGGTCGATCACCCCGTCGTCCAGCAACAGGCCAGAGGTGTAGAAAGCGCTCATTTGCCGCTCGAAGGTGTCCACGATGCTGCGCTTCAACGCATCGCGTTTATCGGTGTCAAGCGGCACACCTTTGCGCAAAGCGGCTTCTTCCATGACGATGCCCATGGTGTCGGCGGCTTGTTGTGGTCCCATCACCGCGGTACGGGCATTGGGCCAGCTGAACACAAAACGCGGACCGAACGCACGGCCGCACATACCGTAGTGACCCGCGCCGAAAGATGCGCCACAAATCACACTGATCTGCGGAACCCTCGCATTGGACAGCGCTTGAATTTGTTTGGATCCATGCTTGATCATGCCCGCGTGCTCGGCATCCTTGCCGACCATGAACCCGGTGGTGTTGTGCAGCCATACCAAGGGCATGCCGGTTTGGTCGCAGGCTTGTATGAAATGCGTGATCTTGTTGCTACCTGCGGGGTCTAGAGGTCCGTTGTTGCTGATGATACCCACTCGGTGCCCGCCAATGGACGCATGCACGCATAAGCTGGCAGGACCAAAGTCGGGTTTGAAAGCCAAATACTGTGAACCGTCCACGATATGTTCGACCACACGCATCATGTCGACCGGGCGTTTGGGATCGTCTGAAAAAAAATCCAACAAGCCCTCACTGGCATGCTTGGGTGCTTCACCTTCAGGCCATGCCACTTTGGTATGGGTATGCCAGCCCCAATTCGCAACCACTTGGCGAGTGATCCCCAGTGCCTCGGCATCGTTTTCTGCGACGTATTCCACCAAACCCGACACGCTGGCATGCATGTCTGTGCCACCCAAGGTTTCATCGTCAGCAATTTCGCCGGTGGCGGTTTTGAGCAAAGGCGGACCGGCCAAAAAGGCTCTCCCACGGCCTCGAACCATGATCACTTGATCGGCCAGACCGGTCATGTAAGCCCCGCCCGCTGTCGATGGCCCGTGCACCACGGCCAGCACCGGAATGCCTGCGGCAGACAAGCGGGCCAGGCCATGAAAATTGCCCCCGCCCAGCACAAATTGCTCGACCTTGTATTTCAATAAATTCGCACCGGCCGATTCCACCAAATGCACAAAAGGCAATTTGTTTTGCAAGGCAATGGCTTGGGCGCGTTGAAATTTTTCGATGCCCTGCGCTTGCAATGCGCCTGCATCAATGCCTGAATCGTCAGCCACCAACATCACCATGGTGCCACTGACCATACCCAGTCCGATCACCGCACCGCCGCCGGGGACAGACAACGCAGGGTCAGGCGTGTCTTGCAGCCAACCCGCCAAAGTGGACAGTTCTAAAAAAGGCGTGCCCGGGTCCAGCAAACGCGCCACGCGCTCGCGCGGCAACAATTGCCCGCGCTTGGCGAACACCGGGGCCGCTTGTGCGCTGCGCTCACGGGTGCGGGCTTCCAGCATGCGCAATTCGGCGATCAAGCCTAGTTGGTGTTCGCGTGCAGACATGTCCCCACTCATGGCGAATCCTTCTTCAAGACTTCGGGTGTTCGGGCAAGATGAAACCCATTGAAAGCCGGGTTGCTTTTGCCTGTGCCCACTTGCGGCCAAATGCGTTTGGCATTGGGCGCAGCACCATCGACACGCAAGCACGCGCCGGAAATAAAAGCCGCCGCAGGCGACAGCAAGAACACGATTGCAGCGGCCACCTCGCTTTCGGTTCCGATGCGTTGCAACGGCACGAGCCGGTGCATGTTTTGAATCATGTCGGCCATCTCGGGCGGGTAGTTGTCCATGCCGCTGGAGGCGATCCAGCCCGGTGCGATCGCGTTCACCCTCACCGGTCCCCATTCAAGCGCAGCGGTTTCGGTGAAATTGAGCATGCCAGCACGTGCTGCACCTGAGTGGCCCATGCCGGGCATGCCCA
>JBJTXF010000084.1:0-3305 GCA_046082145.1 Limnohabitans sp.
CCCACAGGTTTTTTGGCGAGATACAGTTCTTTGACCGTTTGGTGCACTTTCTCTGTATTGGCGGTACCCAACCAAACGGCAACGTTGTTGCGAATGGATTCAATTTCTGGAAATGGGCAGTCCTTGCCATACCGGGATAACCATTCAAGCGCACGCTTTTCGCGGGCTTGTGTGTCGTTGATGGAATAGGCAATGGCACGAAAGTCGGTAGCTTTACAAACCGAAGAGGTCGTTGTTTCTTGAGCCAATGCCTGAATGCTTATCGACCACAGGCTTAGCCACAAGCCCGCACACAGAAAAGCGCAATAGCAAAACTTCATATGGCCTGTGGGTGTGTAATCTTTGAGCATCTTGAACCGCTTGATGGCAACCCTTGAATCTTATCCATCGAAGGTTCTTCAGTAGATGGCGTCACGAAAAACCACAGTACATATCAACCTTGGACGGAATACCCACCATCGACGGCAATGGCTGCGCCAGTGATGAAATCAGAAGCCGAACTGGCCAAGAAAACCGCAATGCCTGCGAAATCTTTGGCTACCCCCCAGCGCTTTGCTGGTGTTCTGTCAAGCACCCGTTCGTACAAACCTGGCACATCGACACGGGCCTGACGGGTCAAATCTGTGTCTATCCAACCTGGCAAGATTGCATTGACTTGGATATTTTTGGAAGCCCAGGCACATGCCAAGGCTTTGGTCATTTGCACCATGCCGCCCTTGGATGCCGCATAAGGGGTGGCAAAGGATGCCCCAAACAATGACATCATCGAACCGATGTTGATGATCTTGCCCGCCCCTTGCTTTTCAAAAGCACCGTAGGCTGCTTGAGAACACACAAACGCACTGGTCAGATTGGTTTGCATCACTTCGTTCCATTCGGCCAATGCATAGCTCTGAGGTGGCTTGCGTATATTCATACCCGCGTTGTTTACCAAAATATCCATTCGGCCATGGGTTTTCAATATTCTTTCTAGCATTTGCTGACACGCGCCTTGATGCAGCAGATCAACGGCAATAGCATGGGCAATGCCGCCAAGGTTACGCACATTTGCCACGGCCTCTTTGTTTTTAGTTTCATTGCGACCAGCAATCACCACGGTCGCACCGGCAGCCGCTAGCCCTTGAGCCATACCCAAACCAATACCCCCATTGCCACCGGTGATGATGGCCACCTTACCGCGCAAGTCAAACAAGGGGTTCATGCAAGTCACCCGTTAAAAGGGATGCGAAGGAGGCAAGCCATTTTGTGTGGCGACGAAATCAGCCAGCATAGGCACGTACTTTTGGGCAAATCCTTGTGCTTCCATGCTGGCAAACGAGTTTTTCACCATCGACTGTATGGGGTGCAATGCGCCGATGTCATTGGCCAAACTGCTGAGGTAGCGCATGTCTTTGTGGGCATTGGTGATGGTGAATTTGTGCGCGTTTTCATCACCGTTCATGGTCCATTTCATGAAGGTGTCGTAGAAAGGACTGCGCATACGCCCTGAACCAATCACGGCATGGAATTGGTCTTGGCTCAAACCGGCTTTGCGCGCAATGGCCAAGGCCTCTGAAAACAACGCGGCATAACCCATGGCGATGAAGTTGTTGATCAGCTTCATGGTGTGCCCCAAGCCGACAGGTCCCAAGTGAACGATGTTGCCTGCCCAACACTCCAAGACTGGCTTGACGGTTTGAAACACATCATCGGGAGCTCCGACCATGGTGTCCAATGTGCCCGCCTCTGCTTCAACCGGTGTTCGCCCCAGCGGTGCATCGATAAATTCCATGCCATGGCTTTTCGCTAAGGCAACCATTTGGTGGGTAGACACTGGGTTGGAGGTCGAGCAATCGATGATGACCAAACCATTTTTTCCACTGGCCATCAGGCCCTCAGGCCCATGCATCAATGCCTCCACTTGCGGCGAACCTGTCACGCACAAATGCACGATATCGCATTGAGCGGCGAGCTCACGCGCCGAATTGACTTCGACAGCCCCCAAGGCTTTGAGCCTCTCTACCGGTTCGCGGTTTTTGTGCCCCATGATGACCAACGGATAGCCTTTGGTCACGATATTTTTGGCCATGCCAGCCCCCATCAAACCCACTCCAATAAACCCTATGACCGGTTTTCCCATGACGTTCACTCCTTGTCAAATATTCAATGTATGTTGACGCACACCTGCGCGCCATTGATCAATTCAAAACACAAAGCTTGTCCAGCTTTGGGAAAGTAAGAAGCCAACCAACTGCCAGTGGTGACCCACTGCCCGGCTTTGCATGTATGACCACGGCTGGCCATGTGGTTAGCGATCCAAGCCATGGCCTGCAACGGATGTCCCATCACATCGCGGCTGTGGCCATGGCCAATCGGCTGCCCATTCACATAAGCCGTGCCGGTGGTCTGCCACAACAGATCGAACTGCGATTTGTCAATACGGTCGCCCAGCACGACACCGTGGTTCCAAGCGTTTTCTGCCACCAAGCTGAAAAAATGTTTTTTCAAATCGGCATACACCGCATACCGGTCATCTGCTATTTCAAGACACGGGTATGCACATGCGATGAAATCCAAAATACTGTCCGCCGTCCATGCAATGGTTGTTAGCGGTAAGTCATAGGCAAATTGCAAGGCCAATTCAAATTCAATGATCAAATGCTGGCGTTCATGGGCATGAATTCGATGTCCATTTTGAAACACCCGGTTAGCCAGCACACACCCGGAAATGGCATCGTCAAAGCCAACAAACTCGCGCATCACGGGTGTGGTGATGGCAATTTTGTAGCCGCTGATGGAGGTGTGGTGTTGGCTCGCAAGCGATTCAACCAACGCGTCTTGGGTGGCATAGGCCTGCATCAATTCAACCGGGGCCATGGCCGAAGGCAAGCCAGTAAACACCACCCCGTGTTGTTGCTGTCTCAGCAGTTCATGCGCAGCTTCATTTGCACCGGACCATACCGGTTTTTGCAAGCAAGACATCCAATGTCAGGGAATCCGAGTGGACTGCCAAGACATGTACTGCATCTCACCGTCAGCTTTTTTCCAAATGCTGTGAAAACGCAAAGGCACTGTCATATCCTTGCCATTGACCCGAACATCGTATTTTCCGTTGCCTGTGATGATAGCAATGCAACCGAAGGTACGCACCTCCACGTCGGTATGGGTCATGACCTTGTACACCACTGCACCTGAGCGCATGGACTCAATATACGACTGCTTGGTATCCACCACAGAGCTGGAATGCACGTATACCAATTCAGGTGAAAAGATTTTTTCCATGGCTTCAAAGTCATTGCTGGTTTGTGCCGCGTGGCGCATTTGCT
>JBJTXF010000085.1:0-2155 GCA_046082145.1 Limnohabitans sp.
CTTCTGCCAAGGCCTTCAAATCTATTGGCTAGGACACATAGCCATCAGTACTGGCACACCGCATTATTCTTCATCACCCACCATGGCATGCCCTGGGACCACCTGGGGCAAAGATGCAATGACATGACCAAAATATACCCACCTTCAGTTTGACAAATCATGCATGCCGCCGAAGGTTTTTGACAAATGGCTTTCGGCGTGTTCGAGCACAAAATACCTGAACGCTTCGGCCGCCGGTGAGAGCAATTTTGACAAGGGGTGCACCACGTTCCACGCCCGAACCAACGGCGTGCCATGCACCGGCAACACCGTCAAGCGCTTGGCGTTCAATTCCATGGCGATGGTGTGCAAGGACAAAAACCCAAGCCCCAGATTGGCCATCACCGCTTGTTTGATCGCATCGTTGGACTGCAACACCATGCCCAAGCGTGCTTGCAGTTTGGCTTGTGTAAAAAAACTTTCCATGGCGCTTCGGGTGCCCGATCCCGGTTCTCGAAAGATGATGGATTGTTGCCGCAAATCTTCCGCCCGCAAACCGGACTCGCCCGCCAAAGCGTGTTCGGGCGAAGCCACAAACACCAAAGGATTGGCGGCAAATGGCTCGGCACGGGTAGGCAATTCCTCGGGCGCGCGGCCCATGATGGCGATGTCCACCTCGCTGTTTTCAAGCCACTGCACCAATTCGCTGCGGTTGCCTACCATCAGCTTCACTTCAATGCCCTCGTGTTCCTTTAGGAATTGATTCAACAACGCTGGAATGAAGTAGGTGGTGGTGCCCACCAGGCCAATGGTCAGGTTGCCGGTTTCGATCCGCTGCAAACGCACCGCCGCGTCCTCGGCGTCTTTGAGCAGCGCCAACATCCGTCGGCTGTAGACCAACATGTATTCGCCGGTGGTGGTCAAGCTCACTTTTCGGCCTTGGCGTTCGAACAACGGCATGCCGATTTCCGCTTCCAAGTCCTTGATTTGCATGGTCACAGCCGGTGCCGACACGTGCATGTCTTCGGCCGCTTTGGTGAAACTCAGGTGCCGGGCGACCGCGTTGAAAAACCGAAGTTGGCGAAAGGTGGCGTTCTTCAATTAAGTTTTCCTTAATTCAAAATAGAAAATAAATTAATTTACTTATTTTGCCGGAGTTTTTACAGTGTATTCATCTTCTCACCACGATGGAGTTTTTCAGATGACCGAAGCCACACAAATCACAGACAAAAAGAAACGCTATAGCGCAGGTGTACTCAAATACAGGCAAATGGGCTATTGGATGCCCGACTATGTGCCCAAAGACACAGACACCATTTGTTTGTTCCGCATCACGCCGCAAGAAGGCGTGGATCCTGTGGAAGCGGCGGCGGCTGTCGCAGGTGAGTCATCGACAGCCACTTGGACCGTGGTGTGGACAGACCGCTTGACCGATTGCGACAGTTACCGCGCCAAAGCTTACAAGGTGGAAGAGGTGCCTGGTCGACCTGGCGAATATTTTGCGTATGTGGCTTACGACCTGATCTTGTTCGAAGAAGGCTCGATTGCCAACATGACCGCGTCGTTGATCGGTAACGTGTTTTCGTTCAAGCCTATCAAAGCCGCGCGTTTGGAGGACATCCGCATTCCCGTGGCCTACGTCAAAACCTTCAAAGGCCCACCCACGGGTTTGATCGTGGAGCGCGAGCGTTTGGACAAATTCGGCCGTCCGTTGTTGGGCGCCACCACCAAGCCCAAGCTCGGTTTGTCGGGCCGCAACTATGGCCGCGTGATTTATGAAGGCCTCAAAGGCGGTTTGGATTTCATGAAGGACGACGAAAACATCAATTCGCAACCCTTCATGCACTGGCGCGATCGCTTTTTGTATGTAATGGACGCGGTCAACAAAGCGCAAGCGGTGACCGGTGAAGTCAAAGGCTCATACCTGAATGTCACGGCAGCCACCATGGAGCAAATGTATGAGCGTGCCGAATTTGCACGCGATTTGGGCAGCGTGATCCTGATGGTGGACTTGGTGATCGGT
The DNA here is from genome assembly GCA_046082145.1 of Limnohabitans sp. Classification (GTDB taxonomy): domain Bacteria; phylum Pseudomonadota; class Gammaproteobacteria; order Burkholderiales; family Burkholderiaceae_C; genus Limnohabitans. The sequence goes on from JBJTXF010000085.1 coordinate 2,003, forward strand.
TACACCGCGATCCAATCCATGGCGGAATGGTGCCGCAAGAACGACATGATCATGCACCTGCACCGTGCAGGACACGGCACTTACACGCGTCAGAAAAACCATGGTGTCAGTTTCCGCGTGATCGCCAAATGGTTGCGCTTGGCCGGTTGCGAC
>JBJTXF010000086.1:0-6144 GCA_046082145.1 Limnohabitans sp.
GCAATTCCAAAAACTCTTCGATGTCCAGATGCCAGGTTTCAAGGTAAGTGCACACAGCGCCTTTGCGTTTGCCGCCTTGGTTGACCGCCACAGCGGTGTCATTGACCACTTTGAGAAACGGCACCACGCCTTGTGACTCTCCGTTGGTGCCTTTGATATGGCTGCCCAAGGCGCGCACGCGACTCCAGTCATTGCCGAGGCCGCCAGCAAATTTGGACAGCAGTGCGTTTTCTTTGATGGATTCATAAATGCCGTCGAGGTCATCGGGCACGGTGGTCAGGTAGCAACTGGAGAGTTGCGGACGGGTGGTACCACTGTTGAACAAGGTCGGCGTGCTCGACATGAAGTCGAAGGAAGACAACACTTCGTAGAACTCGATGGCTCTTTCTTCGCGATTGACTTCGTTGAGCGACAAACCCATGGCAACCCGCATAAAGAATGACTGTGGCAATTCAATCCGCTGTTTGCGCACATGTAAAAAATAGCGGTCGTACAAGGTCTGCAAACCGAGGTAATCAAATTGAAAATCGCGCTCAGGCTTGAGGGATTTGGCCAATCGGGGTAAGTCAAACTGCAGTAGTCGGGCATCAAGCAGGTCGTTTTCAACACCCTTTTTCAAGAAGTCTGCGAAGGTACGTCGGTAATGCTCGCCCATTTCTGAGAAATTGACTTCAAGACCCAGCACTTCTTTGGTGATGGAATACATCAACAGTCGGGCGGTGGCAAAGGTGTAGCCGGGTTCTTTTTCAATCAATGTTCTGGCTGCGAGCACCGAGGCTTTGTGCACCTCTTCCATCGGAATGCCGTCATACAGATTGCGCATGGTTTCGGAGAGAATAGGCGCCGCTGTGACATCGCTGCCCAGGCCTTGGCAAGCGGCTTCGATCAACGTTTGCAGACGATGGGTATCCAGCAAAACTTTTTGACCGTCAACCATGACATGGAGTTGTGGTCCTGAATCGACCATGGTGTCTTTGTGTGCGGCGCGTTCTTGGGTGCGTCGCTCACGGTAGAGCACATAAGCACGTGCCACTTCGTGGTGACTGCCACGCATTAAACCAAGCTCAACCTGATCCTGCACATCTTCGATGTGAAAAGTGCCACCGCCGGGGCGCGAACGCATCAAGGCGCGGGTGACAGTTTGCGTCAGCTGATCGACGGTCTCGCGAACGCTGGACGAAGCCGCGCCTTGCGTGCCATGCACTGCCAAAAAAGCTTTCATCATGGCAACCGCAATCTTGGCCGGTTCGAATGGAACAACCGCGCCATTTCTGCGAATGATTTGGTATTGGCTTAATGAAGACAACAAGGCCGATCGTGCAGCAGAGGTGGTGTCAGAGGTTTTGGCAAAGTGTGAGACATTCGTTGGGCTTGTTGCAATTTGCATTTTTTGTAATCCTGTGGGGCATGAATGCTTTTGGTAACTTCTTATTTTTGCGTGTGCAGCTGAATGGAGCGCCATCTCAAATGTGCACAGCACACACTATATATGGGGTGACAACTCTTTTCAACACACTACACGTAGTGTTTGACCTTATTTTAAAATTATAGTCGGTCGGCGATTCGTTTTTTTAGCAATTTGCTGTATTTCGATTTAACCTAGGTGTGTTTTCAGCGATCGGTTTTTGCGCATGCACTGAAAAAATGGTCAGGCCAGCCAAGACTGTGTTGTAAAAAACGCCACGAAAAACCCATGCCAGGGTCTTTTTTTCTGTCAGGTGCAATGTGTTCGTGCCCTGCGACATGCTGAAGTGGGTACTGCTGAGCAATCATGGGCAACAGCGCTATCAAACTTTCGTACTGTTCTTGTGTGAACATATCGCCTTCGAGCCCTTCGAGTTCGATGCCGATAGAGAAGTCATTGCATTGCGAGCGACCTGCATGTGAGGAAATGCCTGCATGCCACGCGCGGTCATCGCAGCTGACAAATTGCAACAACTCGCCACCACGGCGAATGAAAAAGTGAGCTGATACTTTGACATCGCGCAATGTTTCGAAATAAGCATGCTCAGAGATTTGCAAAACATTGGTGAAAAACGCTTGCACTTGATTGCCGCCATACACACCGGGCGGCAGGCTGATGGAGTGGATCACCACCAGGTCGATCTCAGTATCAACAGGCCGGGGTCCAAAATTGGGCGAAGCCACAGCGTGAGCAAATCGGTACCAACCTTGGTGCCATACAGGCTGTGGTGTCATGTGTGGGGTTCTGCCAATTCGCGATGCGCATCGCTGCAATACACCGCACGGTTGGAAGCAATGGCTTCGTTTTGTGGCAAATGCAAACCGCATTGCGCACAGCGCACCATGGGCTGCGGTCTTTTGTCTGCATTGTCCGTGGATGTTGGCGGTTTGGCAGGCCGACTGAGTTTGATCCACCCAATCACTCCCAACACCAAGGCCAGCAAAATCAGGTATTTCATGCGATACGGCCTAAAAACACTTCGGTGACAAAGCGCGACCCTGCGTACGATAAGAACAACATCAGTGCACCGATATATAAAGTACGAACGGCCAGCGCACCACGCCAGCCACGGTATTTGCGACCCCCAATCAGCACCAGGAAAACCAACCAGGCCAGCAGCGCAAACAAGGTTTTGTGGTCAAAGCGCAAAGCCCTTTCTGGCCCATACAGTTGTTCACCAAATAACCAACCCGCCAAAAGCGTTGCACTCAGCAGTAAAAAACCGATATTGACAAAACGAAATGTCAGGCGCTCTAGCGTCATTAAAGGCAAGCCGGTGGGGTCGATGGCACCCAAACGAATTTGTCGCTCTGCCCGATTCATCAAACTCGCGTGAACCACCGCCGCAGCAAACAACGCATAAGAAGCCATGCCAAGCATCCAGTGAAATGGCAACCAAGCAGAGGAAGAACTGTGCAGCGCATGGCCGGGAAACACCAATGGCAACATCACAGTGATCAAACCCACGCCAGACAATAGCCAGCGGGTTTGCATTTGGGGAAACCAGTGGTGCTCAAGTGTGTAGACCAGCAGCACCAACCAAGCGGTGGCTGACAAGGCCGGCGCAAAACCAAATCGCGCCAATCCATCTTCAGCGGGAATCAAACTGGCGATCACGCTCAAACCGTGTACCAATGAAATCAGCCACAAATAATTGCGGCTTTGCTGCGCTGACAAACGGCCGCCAAACAGGGCGCCGAGTGCATAGGCCATGGCGGCGACCAAGCCCCAGACCAGGCTGAATTGGGATGCGCTCAATACAATCATGCAAACAGTTTAGCGGTTCATTGACAACTTGTAGGATGACGCCGCACGCTTCCCCCAGATAAGGTATTGCAGATGTCAAACACACTGAGCGAAAAACTCGCGCGCGTGGTCCGCCAAATCAGCGGACAAGCTCGCATCACCGAATCCAACGTCGCAGACATGCTTCGCGAAGTGCGCATGGCTTTGTTAGAAGCCGATGTGGCATTGCCGGTGGTGCGCGATTTCATTGCCCGGGTCAAAGAACGTGCGCTGGGTCAGGAGGTGGTTGGTTCGCTCACGCCGGGCCAGGTGCTGGTGAGCATCGTGCAACGCGAACTCAGCGCCACCATGGGCGAGGGTGTGAGTGACATCCATTTGGCCGTGCAGCCGCCTGCGGTCATTTTGATGGCAGGCTTGCAAGGAGCGGGTAAAACAACCACCACCGCCAAATTGGCCAGACACTTGATCAACAAGCGCAAGAAAAAAGTGTTGACCGTGTCAGCCGACGTGTACCGCCCAGCCGCGATTGAACAACTCAAAAGTGTGACGGCGCAAGCGGGCGCCGAATGGTTTCCCAGCGACCCGAGCCAACAACCGGTGCAAATCGCGCTGGCAGCATTGGCCTATGCCCGCAACCACTATGTTGATGTGTTACTGATTGACACGGCGGGTCGTTTGGCCATTGATGAGGCGTTGATGAATGAGATCAAGGCGTTGCATGCGGCGGTGAATCCGGTGGAAACCTTGTTTGTGGTGGATGCCATGTTGGGCCAAGACGCCATCAACACCGCCAAGGCATTCAAAGAGGCATTGCCCTTGACCGGCATCGTGTTGACCAAAACCGATGGTGATTCGCGCGGCGGCGCTGCACTTTCCGTGCGTCAAATCACTGGCGCACCGATCAAGTTTGCAGGTACCAGCGAAAAAATTGACGGTTTAGAAGCGTTCGATGCCGAACGGCATGCTGGGCGCATGCTTGGCATGGGCGACATCGTGGCGCTGGTCGAACAAGTCACAGCCAATGTCGATATGCAAGCTGCCCAAAAAATGGCGGCGAAACTCAAAAGTGGCGATGGTTTCGACTTAAACGACTTCTTGTCGCAAATCCAGCAAATGAAACAAATGGGCGGCTTATCTAGCCTGATGGACAAAATGCCTGGTCAAATCGCGGCCAAAGCCAAAGAGGTGGACTTGGGCCGCGCCGAGAAGCAGATGGTGAAAAAGCAGGGCATCATGCACAGCATGACGCCCTATGAGCGAGCCAAGCCCGACATCATCAAAGCCACACGCAAGCGGCGCATTGCCGCCGGTGCTGGCGTTCAAGTCCAGGATGTCAACCGATTGCTCAATGAATTCGGTCAAATGCAAGACATGATGAAAAAAATGCGCGGCGGCGGTTTGATGAAAATGATGAAAAAGCTGGGTGGCATGAAAGGCATGGGTTTTTAACCGCCAGCGCTGATTTTTCTGCCGTTGAGGTTTTGTACCGGACGGGCATTGAGCTTGAACGGGAATTTACCCACTTGGTCTTTGGATATGTCCACGGGTTTTTTCAAGATGTAGAACTGCACACCTTCAGTGCAAGGGGGAGTCGTCAAAGAACCTTCGTACTGATAAAAACCGAGCTCTTTAGGCAACATGCTGCCGGGGTTGAAGCTGACTTTCTCAGGCAGGTACTCAACCCCTTCTTTGGGCGGCAAATTGGCCCACAAGGTTTTGACACCCGGGTTGTCTTTGCCTTCATTGAGCAATACGCCAATCACCGCGAGTTTGCCGTCTTTGCTCTTGTGGACAAAGTGCGCGACCATGGCTGAATTTTTGCCGTCCACCTGTTCTTCAGAGGGGCGGTGGAAATGGAACTGGAGCAAGTCAAAGGTTTCTTTGTTGATGGTCAATGTGCTGCCTGGTTCGGCATTGACTTGGATGGTGTGACCGTTGTTGAGAATTTTCAGCGGTCCTTCTTTGTAGTCCACGCTCAACACGTCTTTGGATTTTTCAAACGGTCCCACAATGTTCAGAGGGGATTGTTTCTTGCCAGTGCCGCAAACAGGGAAGTTGTTGCCCCAGTGTTCCGGCCCGTTGTCGCCTTCGTAGCCCCAGTGCACATCATGGGCTTTGCCGTCTTTTTTGGCAGGGTTGTCTTTGCCGCCTGGCTCTGGTTTCTCAGGCGATTTTTTGCAATCGGACAACACAGTGACTTTTTGACCGGCAGCAGCCAGCGCGTTTTGGGCGGCACATACGGTTTGCAAACGGTTGCTCCATTCGGCCATTTCCAAAGCCTTTTGGAAAGCGGCAATCGTTCCTTCGTCTTGTGGGCCTTTGGTCAGCAAACGCACAGAGGCCATGCCAACTTGCCGCTCAGGGCTGAGCGCTTTTTGCGCTTTGTAGAGCAGCTCCATGTCTTGCAACACCACGCCATTCGAGAAAGCGGCCTTGAGCGCATCAAGTTCTTGGGCACTGGTGTTGGCTTCTGCACCGGCCTCTTCATCAGCAGGTTCGGCCTCTTGCATTTTTTCCATGGCTTCTTTGGCTTCACCAAGTTGCTCAGTCAATTCGCTGACTTCTGCGACCAAGTGTTTTTTGGCCGAGTAGTTCATGTATGCCAAGGTGGCAGCGGCAATGAAGCAGACCCCTAGCAGAATTTCCAATATCAAACGTAGGTATTTTTTCATGACTACAAGCATGTGGCTGCTATTGTTGGTGAGCATCAAATGATTGTTTGCTCGAGCGCGCTTGTTATCGTTCTCAAACTGTATTTCATATCCGTCGTTTCAATTGTTGGGGTTCACCACATGTTATCTTTCTCAAATTGTTTGCCGCCTCTTTCATGGCTATTGTAATTGTTGGTGTTCATCGCAAGATTTTTTGCTCGTTAACTTTCTCAAATTGTCATCGTTCATCTCTCCAGATTGGTCCACCATCCACCACCACCA
>JBJTXF010000087.1:0-2207 GCA_046082145.1 Limnohabitans sp.
GCTTTTTGGCATGATCACGACGCTGGTCTGCCTTGTTATGGTTCTCGGTCCCAACACATAGGGCACCGTATGACCCCCATCTCCACGCGAAAAAGCTGATGCCAAATGGCCCCATAATGGCCCGTCAGTAAGATTCGTGTGAAAATCGGCCACTTCGACCAAATCCTATAGCGGCAGGGTCGTACAAGTCGGCATCGCCTCAGGTGTCAGGTCGGTCGGAGTGGCCGAATTTGCAAATACGAGGGACTCCCCACTTTCCGGTAACGGCATCAAGTGCCAAGATTGGTTTGTGGAAGTCAATCTAACCTTTGAAAGGGGAAGTCCCATGAGCGAGATTACACGAGTTGGCGTCGATTTGGCAAAGGCGGTGATCCAGGTACACGCCGTTGATGCCAATGGGAAACTTGTTACCAATCGGCAACTGAACCGAGACAAATTTCTGCCATGGTGCGCGCAGTTACCGCCAGGTTGCCTAGTGGCGATGGAGGCTTGCGGAGGTTCGCACCATTGGGCCCGCAAGCTAATTGGCCTGGGCTTGAATGCAAAGATCATCGCAGCTCACTTGGTAACACCTTATCGGCTGCAAGGAAAACGTGGCAAGAATGACGCTAATGACGCGGCGGCCGTATGCGAAGCGGCGTCCCGCCCAAATATGCGCTTCGTTCCCGTCAAAACCACGGATCAGCAGGGCATATTGTGCGTACACCGGCAGCGCGAGGGGTTGAAAGAAGAGCGCACTGCGAGTATCAATCGTATACGGGGCATGCTGACCGAATTCGGCCTGGTGGTGTCCCAAAAGCCAGCAAAGCTACGTGAGAAATTGACCGACATTTTGGAGGATGCAAGCAACGACCTGTCCGGGTTGGCGCGACTGGTCGTTCAAGAAGCCTACGACCAATGGCGAGATATTGAGGACCGCATGAAGTGGTGCGATGAACGTATCAACGCGCATGTCAAGAATGATGCCCAAGCCAAGGCTGCCAAAGAGCTCATGGGCGTTGGTCCAATCACGGCATCCGCAGCTGTGGCCACAGTTGGCGACTTTCATCAGTTCAAGAATGGCGCTCAGTTTGGCGCCTGGCTGGGAGTGACGCCGAGGCAAAATTCCAGTGGGGGCAAGACTAGTCTTGGTGGTATTACCAAGCGTGGCGACATGTACTTGCGCATGTTGCTGATACAAGGTGCCAAGTCAGCGGTAATGACGGCACACATGCGCGATGACCCCATCTCGAAATGGCTGTGTCAACTGCGAGAGAAGTCGGGGTGGCAAAAGGCGGCCGTGGCGATGGCAAACAAGAATGCACGCATCCTATGGGCAATGATGACCAAAGGGGGCCGCTTCGACCCCAAGCATATTAGCGTAAAACCTGCAGGAACGATGGCCGTGCCAGTTGCTGCGTAGCGGGTGCGACAACAAGTTTATTTCTGCAAGACGTGAAATTGAAGATGCAGTAGATAGGTCAGACCGGCGGTGGGCAAGCTCGATAAGATTCAGGGGAATGCATTGGCATAGACCCGGTTTGCAAATGGAGCCCCACCGAGCGGTTCGTATCTTGGTCCGCACAAAAGTGCAATAAGGCATCTATAAATGTGCAGTCTGTTCCTCGTTTACTGGTCGCTTCACCTCACGCCAATGCTGAATACCGTAATCAAGAAAATACAAAACTCAATCAGTGCTTGACTGCGTGGGGAGTCCCTGTAACGAATCTTACCGGCGGCCCTGCAAGGCGATAGCCAAGCCGTTTTGACGCGAATAGTTGCCGAGACCTCAAAAAATTGCTGCGTAGGGATCAGCCTTTATATTGGTTGCGCAAATCAATAAGTTCGCTTGGCTTTACTAACACCTTCACAGTTGAAAGGAGTCGCTGTCCAAAAGCTTCAGCTCGCTCGCGCCAGTCACTGTCGGGCATACCTGGTCTATTGCTGTTGTTAACCATTCGGAGACCGATGCGAATGGCATGGTTTTCATCAAATGGAAAGTAATAGTTCCGTTCGGCTGTTTTGTCATACCCCCAATGAACATCTTCCTCGATACAAGATATACCATTTAATTGAGTCACAAAGGGATTCATATACTGCCTCAGAACATCAGCTGGAGCCCCCTTGTTCTTCTGGTTACGCTCTTTGCCACGGTTGTGAATCCATTTGCGCAGTTGCTCTACGTCCACCCACGGCGGCGACTCTGGATTGCGCGCTTCAATGATTAC
>JBJTXF010000088.1:0-3433 GCA_046082145.1 Limnohabitans sp.
GGTTAAATCGGGTGCAGTTTCCTGTAGATATACAAAAGCCGCAAGCCTTTATGCAGCAGCATTTGAAATTGTGTTTGCTGATCGGTGCTATTTTGGCCGTGCCATTGTTGATCACTTTATACAGCTTGACATTTTTGTCTGTATTGAAATCTAAAACCTTGTTGCTTTTCAACCTGCTGGCCATCTTGGAGATGGTGGCAGGGTTTTGGATCAGTGGTCTGATGTATTTGATCTGGCCTGAAATAGGCCGTTCCCATGCTGCGTGGATAGGAACGACAGCTTATGGATTGATGTTTGGGGTCAGTATTTACCATGCGCAGGCATTTATGAAGACTGCGCTCAAGAATCCCCAACTGCACAGTTATTTGCATGCATTGGCCTGTTCTTGGTGGGTGGTAATGCTTGGCAGCGTGTGGCTATGGTCACCGTACATTCGGTTGGTATTGCTTTTGGGCGGCAGTTTTCTGGCGTTGCAGTTAATGGTGATCAGCTTCTGGTTTTATAGCTTGCAACCCAGTCTCAAGCGCGGAGTGTTTATGGCGGTTTGGGTGGTGTATTTGGTCGGTATGTTGGTGTATTGGTTGTTCAGGTATTGGGAATGGCCATTGGTCATCACTTTGGGGACACACTTCTTACAAGGAGCATTGGTCACCAGTTTGCTGGGCTGGAGTGCGTGTATGCATGTATTGCAGGATCGTGATGCATTGCGGTTGGACATGCAATTGACAAAAGCACGCAGTAATTGGTTTGCAGCAGCGCATCACGATTTATGGCAACCGTTGCAAAGTATGTTGCTTTATGCGCGAGCACTGGCGTTTGCACCAGACTCGCGGCGATCTGGGCTGCTGATGGGTTTGCAGATTGCAAGCCGTGCAGTAGAGGATTTCATGGGCTATTTGCGGTTTTGGGCAGAAGGGGCGCAAATCCATTTGCCAAGGCAGCATGACTTAAGAGTCTTGCTTGTTAATGACTTGCTTCAACCATTGATTGATGAAATGCGCATACTGGCAGAGCAAAATCATATTTTTTGCGTTATCAGCCATCTCGCTGTAGGGTCGAGGTAGATCAGCTTTTGGTCGCTCGAATGGTACGCAACTTACTCACCAATTCTTTACGCTACACACAAGCGGGTGGCAGTGTGTTGATCGGGTGTCGCCGTAAAGGTGATGCATTGTGGATATGGTGCATGGATAACGGACTGGGTATGTCGCCGGCTGAGTTATCGGACGGCTTCAGCGCATTCACTCGTATTGACAAGGGCGTACATCCCATGCCCACGCTGGGATTGGGGCTTTACAGTTTCAAAGAACTGGCGCAACAAATGGGATTACAAACCCGTTGGCACAGCACACCGGGGAAAGGCACGATGATTGGTTTTGCGCTGAACATTGCATGATGCTATTTACACCACAGACACAGACGGCGACAACTGCAGCCAAGCTTTTGCTGCACTTTCTAAATTACTTATTTCGCCTGTTGCCATGAATTTCACATAGGGTAAATAGTTTGGGTTTGCAAGCAATTGACGGTCATTCAAAACCTGGGCTACCCGCCTTGCCACCGGATCTCCAGTATCTACCAAGCTTACGTGAGGTCCCAGCAAATTCTGGATCAATGACTTGGCGAATGGGTAATGGGTACAGCCCAACACCACGGTGTCAATTTGGTGGGGAGCTGTGCCAAATTCACCCATGGCGTCGAGATACTTTCGACACAAGCTCAGCACAAGACGGTTGTCAGGCTGTTGCCATTGCTGTTCAATCGCATCCGCTAATCCATCACATGCTTGCAACACAAACTCGGCTTGGTCATGCAAGCTGCGATGCAACTCTTGGAATTTGGCGCTGCCCAATGTGCCAGCGGTGGCCATCACACCAATGCGGTGGGTGCGACTTTGCAGCGCTGCGGGTTTGATGGCAGGTTCTACTCCAAAAATAGGCAATGCTGGAAATTCTTGACGCAAGACATGGATGGCCAAGGCCGTCGCGGTATTGCAAGCAATCACCAAAGCTTTGATTTGGTGTTGTTGCAGCAAGGTGTGCAGCACGCTTCGGGCGCGTTGCAACACAAATGCTTCATCGCGTTCACCGTACGGCGCAAAGCCGCTGTCAGCCAGATACACGAAGGATTCGTTGGGAAGCTGTATTTGCAAGGCTCGCAAAATGCTCAAGCCGCCCACACCACTGTCAAACACACCCACCGGTGAGTGCGGCGCCGATGTTTTTTCAAGCGCTGGGGTGTGGTTTTGCAAGGCCATCAATGACTGGTGACGGCGATGCCTTTGAACTCACCGCTGGCAATGCGCTTAGACCATTCTGCTGGTCCGGTGATGTGCGCGCTGGTGCCCCCTGCATCCACTGCGACCGTGACCGGCATGTCCACCACATCGAATTCATAGATCGCCTCCATGCCCAAATCGGCAAAGCCCACCACCTTGGCGTGTTTGATGGCTTTGGATACCAAGTAGGCCGCACCACCCACCGCCATCAAATAGGCAGAGCGGTGCTTTTGAATCGCTTCAATTGCAGTCGGACCGCGTTCAGCTTTGCCGACCATGGCAATGAGTCCGGTGTGTGCCAGCATCATGTCAGTGAATTTGTCCATGCGCGTGGCGGTGGTGGGACCGGCAGGGCCGACCGCTTCATCGCCGACAGGATCCACCGGGCCGACGTAGTAAATGACGCGGTTGGTGAAATCCACGGGCAAGGGTTCGCCCTTGGCCAGCATGTCTTGGATGCGCTTGTGCGCGGCATCTCTGCCGGTCAACATCTTGCCGTTAAGCAGCAAAGTTTGACCGGGTTTCCAGGACGCCACTTGTTCGCGGGTGAGAGCATTCAAATCGACGCGTTGGCTTTTTTGGGTATCGGGCACCCAATCCACTTTGGGCCACAGATCCAAAGAGGGTGGTTCAAGGTAAACCGGCCCGCTGCCATCCATCACAAAGTGTGCGTGGCGCGTGGCCGCGCAATTGGGAATCATGGCCACGGGTTTGCTGGCGGCATGCGTGGGGTACATCTGAATTTTGATGTCGAGCACAGTGGTCAGTCCGCCCAGACCTTGCGCGCCTATGCCCAGTGCATTGACCTTTTCATACAACTCCAATCGCAACTCTTCGGTCTGTGTCAAGGGCTCTCGTTTGGCGGCTTTGGCTTGCAGTTCATGCATGTCTAAATCGTCCATCAAACTTTGTTTGGCCATCAGCATGGCTTTTTCTGCTGTGCCACCGATGCCAATGCCCAACATGCCGGGAGGACACCAACCGGCACCCATGGTGGGCACGGTTTTCACTACCCAATCCACCAGACTGTCGCTGGGGTTGAGCATCACCATTTTGGATTTGTTTTCGCTGCCTCCACCTTTGGCAGCCACCGTAACTTTCAGCGTATCGCCGGGTACCAGTTCGGTGAAGATGACCGCCGGTGTGTTGTCTCCG
>JBJTXF010000089.1:0-2050 GCA_046082145.1 Limnohabitans sp.
ATTGGACTTAAAGTTGCGCACCACTTCATCTTTCAACTCATCATTAGTGCTATTCCAGGTGTCAATTACTTTTTGGAATCGCTCCACTTCTGTAATTTCACATGCATGAATTACCTGCTGCCTACGAACGCATGAATTCCCGCGCTGTAATGGGGAAATTGGTCATGATCAACGCTATGTGATCAAAAATGAATCAATGGCAAAATAGCGTTTTTGTTGTTGTCTGAAATTGCGCAATCTTCATTGACTTAAAGGATCATTTATGTCACAAATTCTTCAATCTCTATACAAAACATTGTTTGCTGGTTTGGTTTTACTCATTGTGGTACTTCTGATTACAACATCTGTCACTGGCAACCCGATTCAATTCAGCCACGCTTGGGGCAGCTTTGTGATGCGCTGGTTACATGTTGTATCCGGAATCATGTGGATTGGTCTGCTTTGGTATTTCAACTTCGTACAAATCCCATCCATGGCGAGTATCCCGGATGATCAAAAACCAGCCATCAGTAAAGTGATTGCGCCAACAGCTCTATTTTGGTTCCGCTACGGCGCATTAGCCACGGTCATCACTGGGCTTTTACTCGCTTGGATGCAAGGCTACATAGTGAATGCACTCACACTGCAACCTGGAGTGGTGACCATAGGTATTGGTATGTGGATGGCATTGGTCATGGCATTCAACGTTTGGTTTATTATTTGGCCCAATCAAAAGAAAGCCTTGGGTATGGTAACTGTTGAAGCACCTGAAAAAGCCAAAGCGGCCAAAGCAGCTATGCTTACCTCGCGTATCAACACCTTGCTATCAATCACCATGCTCTACATGATGGTGGCTCAACAGAACGCCGCGCTCTGAATACGGTCTACAAATCTTCTAGAGAACCGCACTAGGAACTTCAGCGCATGGTTCAGACAAGCTCTTGACCATCAAATGGGACTTCAGTGCGGCTTTTCTTTTTTAATTGAATTATTCTGCGTATGAGCTTCTGATGCTTTCTGTTGTTGCCGCTTTAATTTCTCTTGTTTTAATTCGCGCCATTGAAAATAAGCGAACACAAACACAATCATAAAAATTCCAAGCTCAATCCAGATACCCATAAATGGCTTCCAAATTTAACCTGTCCATAACAGAATCATAAGCCGCAAGTTAATCAAAACTATGTTGACCAGCTGCAACAATAACAAAGCAATCAACAAAGAAATATCGATGCCAGCGATCATCGGTACAAATTTTCTGACAGGAGACAAAAAAGGCTGAGTTAATTTATCTAATAAATAAACAATTTCTGAGTTGACATTAACCCAGCTTAATATCCCAAAAACAATCAATAGACCAGTAATTCCGCTCAATGCAGAACTGACCAGCTCAAAAATGGCAACAACAAGTGTTTGTTGGGTAGAAAAGCTTCCCGTCAAAATAATTGTCAATAGCAGATTACCCATAAACTGAACTAAAAAAGCAGAAGTAAAGCATGCAATGTCGAATCGAGAGGTCTTGGGTAATATCCTGCGCAATGGCAAAACACCCCAATCTGTCAATTTGCAAACAAACTGGTTCAATTGATTTGAGGATTGGCTGAGGTTAAGCCTGATCAACAAACAGTACCATCGAAATAAAAACAAACCGACCCAAAGAGAAATTGCTGTGTTAAGAAGAAACAGCGAAATTTGGGTAAGCATGTCAGGCAGCTAAAGCTACTTTTTCCTTGAAACCAAGCTGATCAAGAGCAGAAGACAAATGGCCAAGACTTCTATCAATATGGTGAAGTTTCTCAAGGCCGAATAAACCAATCCTGAAAGTCATGAAGTCAGCAGGCTCATCACATTGCAAAGGAACTCCAGCAGCTGTTTGCAAACCTAGCGCTAAGAATTTTTTACTATTTTGAATTTCTGGATCGTTGGTGAAACTGACGACCACACCTGGCGCTTTGTAGCCATTGGCTGCGACACTGACAATGCCGCGACTTTCGAACAGTTCTCTAACTCGGGCGCCTAGTTCGATTTGCTCTTGTCGTACCTTTTCAAATCCATAAGCTTCAGTTTCTTGCAT
>JBJTXF010000090.1:0-3991 GCA_046082145.1 Limnohabitans sp.
ACAAGGAGTCATGGTCATGGCGCACACACACCGTATCGCGGTCATCGCTGGTGACGGCATCGGCACTGAAGTCATGCCCGAAGGTTTGCGGGTGATGGATGCAGTGGCCCGCAAATTTGACATTGCTTTGCAATTCGACCATTTCGATTTTTCAAGCTGGCCGTACTTCGAAAAGCACGGCAAGATGTTGCCTGATGATTGGAAAGACCGCATCGGCGGACATGACGCGATTTACTTTGGTGCCGTGGGTATGCCAGACAAAATTCCCGATCACCTATCGCTGTGGGGCTCGCTCTTGATGTTCCGCCGCGAGTTTGACCAGTACATCAATTTGCGGCCTGCACGGCTCATGCCCGGCATCATCGCGCCGGTGGTGCGGCGTGACGGCACTGCGCGACAACCCGGTGAAATCGATATGTACATCGTGCGCGAAAACACCGAAGGTGAATACTCCAGCATTGGTGGTCGCATGTTCCAAGGCACCGAGCGCGAAATCGTCATGCAAGAAAGCGTGATGACGCGAACAGGCGTAGACCGGGTGTTGAAGTTCGCGTTTGAGTTGGCCAAGTCGCGACCGAAAAAGCATTTGACCAGCGCCACCAAATCCAACGGCATCGCCATCACCATGCCTTACTGGGACGAACGCGTGGAAAACTTGGCCACGCAATATCCCATGGTCAAGTGGGACAAGTTCCACATCGACATACTTACCGCGCATTTTGTGCAACGCCCCGATTTTTTTGACGTGGTGGTGGCGAGCAATTTGTTTGGCGACATCTTGAGCGACTTGGGCCCTGCTTGCACCGGCACCATTGGCATTGCGCCCAGCGCCAACCTCAACCCGGAACGACGCTTCCCTTCCTTGTTTGAACCGGTGCACGGATCGGCACCTGATATCGCTGGTCAAGGCATTGCCAACCCGATTGGGCAAGTTTGGTCTGGCGCCATGATGTTGGAATTTTTGGGCCACAAGCCTGCGCATGATGCGGTGTTGAGCGCGATTGAAAAAGTGTTGGACCCGCAAAGCAGCGCCCCCAAAACACCCGACATCGGCGGTAGCGCCAACACAGTGGATGTGGGCAAAGCGATTGCGCAGGCGCTGTGAAACACACAGGCCGAGCTGATGCTACCCGGCCTGTATTTAGAAATAAACCATCACTTCACGGGTTTGAGCGCAAGTATCAATTCGGCCATGGACTTGGCATCGGCATCAGAGACTTGGGGTTGCGGCGGCATGTAATCCTCACCCCACACGCCGGTGCCGCCGGCTTTGATTTTGGTGGCGAGTTTGCCAGCAGCCGTGCTGTCGCCTTGGTATTTTTCAGCCACTTCATAAAACTGCGGTCCGTATTTGCGTTTATCGATTTGGTGGCAGGCAACGCAGTTGTTGGTTTGCATCAGCTTTTTCAGCGGATCGCTTTCGGCATAAACCGGCGGGGAAGAAAGCACCGCAATACCAAACACCAGCAATCCGAAAAAGCGTGTTACCCAATAAGAACCGGGAAAAAAAGTGGATAAATTGTTCATGATCACAAATTTAAAAACCATGTGTTGACCAGTCAAACAACAAGGACACACACGAGAAAGCGTTGTAGAAAGAAAAACGCGCTGCACGAATGCAGCGCGTTTTTGAGGCATCAAGCCAATGACATTACTGGGGTGTTACCTTGAAGATGGCGTTACGTGTCTCGTCGCCAACATACAAAGTGCCGTCGGGTCCAGAGTGCAAGTGACGCACACGGCCGGCGTAGTCAGGGTAGGACATTTCCACTTTTTTGGCTGACATGCCGTCTTTGCTCACGTCAAGAATGTCGATACGGTTGCCCACGGGGGTGCCGTGGATACCAATGCCAGCATAGCCAACAGCCAGACGACCTTCCCATTCTTTCCACTGTTTGCCAACCAGCCATGCGCTACCGCACATGCCTTGTGACAAGCCACCGTTGTTGAACGCTGGCTTCAGAGCATTCGGGTAGGCTTTCAAGTCGGTCATGGGCATGAACGCTGCGCGTTCTTTTGGAGGCATTGCACCCATTTGGTTGGGAGAGTAACCGCAGTAGCCATCGGGACAAGCCGGACGACCGTTGACTTCACCACGTGGATCCCAGCCGCCATTGCCGCCGTTGACCAACTTGGTCACTTCGTCGGAGTGCCAAGGACCGTTTTCCGAGATGTACACGTCGTTACCACGGAAAGTGATGCCTTGAGGATTGCGGTGACCGTAGGTGAAGATGCGCTTGTCAAAACCAGCGGGAGGGTTGTTGCCAGCCGCCGCTTTGCCGTCGCGGTCAACACGCAACACCTTGCCAATCAGCTTGGTGCCGTCTACGGGGCCAGGACCGCTGTGGTTGTCACCGATGGTCACGTACAAGAAACCATCAGGTCCGAACCCCAGAGCGCCACCGTTGTGCGCGCCAGGGCCGCCAAATGGGTGGTTGGTTTTCTTGGGCTTGTAACCCATGTCATTGATGATTTCAGTGATGTCGGACACGCTCGTCATGTCTGCGCTGACTTTCATGCGCATCAGGATGTTGGCATAGCCGCCGAAAGCACGGTTGTCACCTTTAGAGGTGGAGCGCAAATAAACATAGCGATTCTTGTCAAACTCAGGGTCCACCGCGACACCTAAAACGCCAGCTTGACCGTCACAAAACAGGTCGTCTTTGACTACCGCAAAACCTGATGAACCGCCAATACCAAGCAACTTGTTGATGCTGCCTGAAGGCGTGCGAACAGAGAGGCCTGCGCATTTTTCTGTGAAGAAAAAGGTGCCATCTTTCATGGCGGCCATGCCCCATGGGTCTTTGGCTTCGACAAATTTCTCTACCTTGACATCGACGGCCATGGCAGAGTGTGCCCCCATCAAACCGGTGGCGGCCAAGAGGATGGAAGACAGCAAGTAAGTGGGCTTGACAGCCCTGTTGCTTTTCGTGTGTGGCATTTTTACTCCATTAGGATGTGTGAACCGGTGGGCTACCACTGGCGACTGTTGAACAACTGATGTGAGCTAGGTGATTGCAAATGCAAGAGTTGATATGAAAATAGCAAACGCAACCAATTAGCTTGGTTACATCCTAGAGAGGATGATCAAGCTTCGTATAGTAAAAATACCTAGGCCTGTTAAGTTGTGAATATTTCCCAAGACGGGGTCGTTTTACCCAGAGCCGAGATGGGCGCTTGCCTTAAATCAGTATGTTTGAATCGATGATTTGGTGCCGCTGGGCCAAATGCACCATGCCCGCCAAGGTGTCTACCTGAAGTTTTTCTCTGATTTTGGTTTGTCGGTTGTAGACGGTTTTTTCATTCAAGTTCATGGCTTTGGCGCAGAAGCTGACAGTTTTGCCCAAGGCCAGCAATCGAAACAACTCCAATTCGCGCAGGGTGAGTGAAGCAATGCGATCCAGCTCGAGTTGCAATTCGGGGTCATGGCTTTGGGCATCGGCGTGGGCGTTGTTGGGAGCCTCTCCCAAATTCACGGCATGGATCGCTAGCAATAAATTCTCGGGCGCCACATTTTTAGACACAAAGGATTTCGCGCCTGCTTCCAGTGCTTTGCGTTTGACCATGGGGGCATCGTACATAGAGCAAATCAATACTTTGGCATGTTCATCACGCAACAAGATTTTTTGCAACAAACTCAGGCCACTCACGCCTGGCATGGACAAGTCCAGCACGGTGACATCTGGTTGATAAACGACAAACGCAAGATAAGCAGAATCGGCATCACTCGACTCTGCCACTACTTCAATCGAAGGCTCGGCTTCGAGCAAGCGTCTATAGCCCGCCCTCACTACCGGATGGTCGTCGACCAATAAAACGCGGATCATGGGTGTGTTGTGTGAAATTGGTTGCGATCCATTGAGTAGAAACGAACCAATGTTCAAGCAAACACACAAATGGGAATTATTCCCTGGTCAAATAGACAGAAACCTTTAGGGCTTTTGGGGTATGCGGTCAATGCCCGTGGCAATCGGTGGTGATGACTGACTGC
>JBJTXF010000091.1:0-3389 GCA_046082145.1 Limnohabitans sp.
TTGCAACTTTTCAGACGATTCAAGACATAAGCATACGGCTGTCATTTAGTGCATTTTTTCTCATGTCTTGAACAACTGTTATTGCCTCTCTTGGGTGAGCGATACAACTTGAACACCAGAACTGTGACATCGTCACGTCGCGCATGGGTACCTTGCCAAGCAGTGAAATAGTGCTTCAATTCCGACACAATTCTTTGTGCTGATTCGTTTCGGTTTGTGGTTACTCAGCCAAACTTTTGTAGCCGAAAGAAGTTGGTGGGCCACCAGAGTTACCGCCAATTTGGTCTGTCAGTCCGTCTGTGACTGTTGAAAATATATCCCATTTGGCATAGGGGGTTACTTTAATTCGTGGGTTATCAGTGGATTTAAAAGCATCTTTGTAGCCAAGACTGATTCGTTTAGCAGCATGGCGATGAAATTGACCCGTAGCATCAATGTGAAAAAGATCTATCTTTGCAGCCGCAAACCCAATGGTTTAGGCGCGCCTGTTCTGCGTTGATGCTATTGCTGCTATCTTCAAGCACCAAGAGATGTTTGTCACTGAATTCAATACCTGTGTTTTCATTGACTTCATAAGCATTTTGAGCCAACGCTGAAAAAGGTATGGTTATCCAAATAAGTAAGCCGAAAACATAGAACTTTTTGGATTTCATTGAGGCATTGAAATAGCTTAATTCCCTACAAGTTTCATGGGTACTTAGCTTGTGCGTCAATCGGCGATTGTCGAAATATGTTGTCCATAACACCTTAGAACGCATTTTCGAGTATTGATTTTTCATAGGTATTCGAGGAGACACCAGATTGAATAGATTTTTTATACCCTCTTTATACATGGCATTCATTTGTTCTGGTTCAGTTCTTTCAGTGTCAGCTGCAGATTGCGAGCCGATACGCGCCGAAGAAGTTTTGCAGGCAGAGCAATCGAGGCTGGACTCTCAAATGCAAAATAATTTGGAAAATATGCAGCTATTGCTGGATGATGATTTGGTCTATGTTCGTAACAGTGCGGTGGTGGATAGCAAAGCATCTTATCTGGATTCCATGCGCATAGGTCAGACCATTTATGACCTGATTGAGCATTCCAACGATGCCGTTCGAGTTCATGGTTGTGTCGCCATATTGACTGGCCTTGGCAAATACGATGTCCGAATTTCGCAAAAGCCACTCAATCTGAAGCTACGCTATCACAGCATTTGGCATAAAAGTCATGGCAAAGTGAAATTGGTTTCATGGCATGCAACCAAAGTTCCTTGATAGCTATGTCAAATAATCAAATTCATTTCCTTATCAAACACTAGGCATATTCATATCCTAGGCATTGACATTTGCTCGTTGATGTTTCGTGCGCTAGACTGATTGGCTGACTTTACAAGGGACTATTTTGAAATTGCCCATACCCAACAACTCCAAATGGCTTTTACTTGTATTGATAAGCAGTTTGGCCCAAGCTTCTCAGATCTACCATGAGTTTCGTGAATGCGCTGATCAATCCTCGGCCATCAATCCCATAGTTTGTCGCAACGAATGCTCGTCCTTTGGAGCGAGTCCCAGCTCTTTTGAAGTGGATGCCAACCAAGGCAAGGTTTCTGAGAAAACCTGGAGTGGCATTGATATGCTGACGCAACGTGAATGGACGGGTTGCACTGTCAAAGACGCACAAAACTGGCGTTGCCAAACCGAAGCCGAAATGATGGGGGGGGTGGTACGACGTGATTTGTACGCCAACCAGGGACAAGTATTTTTGGAGGTCAGCGGCTCTGGCGGCGAGCAGTTTTACTGCAGCATTACAAAAAATCGGCTTGACTGACATGCTTACACTGGATTTCATTCAGACGCTTGCATTAGGCGCCATAGCATTGTTCATCGGCATACATATGCTGGAGTGGCAGCCCGTGCTCAAGCGTTACAACATCCCAGCTGCTGTATTTGGTGGACTCACGGTGGCAATGCTGATTGCTTTACTTCGGGATTTCAATGTCGCAACGGTTAAGTTCGACACCACGCTGCAGACACCATTGATGACTGCTTTTTTCACCACTATAGGATTGAGTGCAAGTTTGAAAATGCTTCATACAGGTAGTCGACAGGCGTTGTTGTTTCTTGCTCTGGCTACGTTCATAGCTGGGATCCAAAGCATTATTGGTATGGGGATTGCATGGCTTTTTGACCAACCCTTATTGCTGGGTGTATTAATGGGTCCAGCCGCTTTGACAGGTGGCCCAGCCACTGCCTTGGCTTTTGCGCCTCAGTTTGCGGCTGCGGGAGTTGTAGCTGCTGAGTCTGTAGCAATCGCAGCAGCCATGTCTGGCATTGTTTTGGGTGGCTTAGTCGGAGGGCCTGTTGTCACAAAATTGATTGAACGCCATGATTTACATTCATCCTCTAATGCCGTCTCGCAAGACCAAAATCGCAGCCAGTCCTTAGAGGTCTTTCAAGATGATGAAGCAAGCTTGCTGTCTGTGCTCAAGGGCATCAGTGTGTTACTCATTGCCATGGGAATTGGTGCTTGGCTCAGCAGTTTAATGAAAGATGCCCACTTGACTCTTCCAAGTTATGTTGGAGCCATGCTCATAGGATCCATCATTCGAAACATAGATGACAGAACGGGTTGGTTCAATGTTCCTCATGTCTTGACAGAACGTATCGGCGTGGTGTGTTTAACCCTTTTCTTGGCTGTTGCTTTGATGAACTTGAGATTGTGGGAATTGACGTCTATTGCCTGGCCGTTGCTTGTGAATTTGGTGATACAAGTGATCGTAGTTTGTCTGTTTTGCTGGTTGGTTGTCTTCAAAGTCATGGGCAGTGATTACGATGCAGCTGTCATGAGTGGTGGATTCACAGGCTTCATGCTCGGAACCACAGCCAATGCCATGGCCGTGATGCACTCGGTGGTTCAGCGTTATGGGCCATCGCCACGTGCATTTTTGGTCGCACCTATCGTTGGTGCATTTTTTATCGATTTCACCAATGCATTGATCATCACGGGTCTGCTCAATTGGCTTGCTTAGGAACCGTCTCCAGAAATTCCCCTTGTCAAACAGTTTATGAGACGGGATAAAACAGCTTAAATTTAAGATTCATACGACTTTCCTGTGGGTCACTGAAGTCGGATAAAGATCAAGTCCGCCACAATGAAAGTAAATGGCGATCTTGAAATTGTTGCGATTCCGGAATCCGCAGGCGCGTTTTTGTACTGTTGCAATTTTCGAATTCAACCCTTCAGCCACAGCGTTGGTGATGCGATGAGTGAAGTACGTCAAGATGTTGGGCAGATGTCGGGCGAGCAGCTTGGCCTTGTCAATCATGGCCGGCAGCCGACTGTGCGTCGCCCAGAAATACCAGCGATCCCAAAATCGCTTCGCCCATCCAGGGCTCGTGTATCCCCACAA
>JBJTXF010000092.1:0-2918 GCA_046082145.1 Limnohabitans sp.
GGTTGTCCGAAGGTCGCGCACAAGTGCAGCAAAACGATTGGCAATGCCCGCTGTATTGGCTGGCCCCGCATGACCCGCGTGCACCGTCAGACCAATGGCAGGTGCTCGGCTTAAACGGCGTGCACGCACTCGACCCGCAAGCGCCAGTGGCCAACCTGAGTTTTTACGAAGCCTCTGCCTACGCGCAATGGGCCGGTGCGCGTTTGCCCACCGAGTTTGAGTGGGAAGTGGCAAGCAGCCACGCAGGTATGTACGACATGCATGCGCAAGTGTGGCAATGGACCCGCTCCGCTTACGAGCCCTACCCCGGTTTTGTACCGGCCAGTGGCGCGGTGCGCGAGTACAACGGCAAATTCATGGTCGGCCAACAGGTGTTGCGCGGCAGCAGTTTGGCCACGCCGGCGCAACACAGTCGCGACACCTATCGCAATTTTTTTCCGCCGTCAGCTCGCTGGCAATTCAGCGGTTTGCGTCTGGCCAAAGATTTATAAAAACTTAGAACATGACCGTCCCCGATACTGAACGACTGCAATTCATGCAGGACATGCAAGCGGCTTTGTCGCACACGCCCAAAAGCATTTCACCGAAATATTTTTATGACCAAGCAGGCTCTGCGCTGTTTGACTGCATCTGCGACTTGCCCGAGTACTACCCCACGCGCACCGAGTTGTCTATTTTGCAAACGCACGCAGACGATATGGCAAAGCACATGGGCGAACACGCTGACATCATCGAATTTGGCGCGGGCTCGTTGCACAAAATCCGCTTGCTGTTGAACGCCGCATCAAAACCTGCCCGCTATGTGCCGATGGATATTTCAGGTGCGCATTTGCAAGCTGCCAGTGCGGTGCTGCAAAACGAGTTTTCCGCATTGCTCATACAACCGATGGTGGGCGACTACACCAGCGATTGGCAATTGCCCACACCTTTGCCCCATGCGGGCAAACGCGTGGTGTTTTTCCCGGGTTCAACCATTGGCAATTTTTCGCCACAGCAAGCGAAAACATTTTTTCAAAACTGCGCCCAACACCTGAAAGGCGGCGCATTGCTGCTGGGTGTGGACTTGATCAAGTCGCCCGATGTTTTGCACGCGGCATACAACGACGCGCAAGGCGTGACCGCGGCCTTCAACCTCAACTTGCTGGCACGCGCCAACCGCGAGCTGGGTAGCGATTTTGATGTCACGCAATTCGCGCACAGCGCTTTTTACAACGCGCCCTTGCAACGCATTGAAATGCATTTGCTCAGCTTGAAAGCTCAAACCGTGCATCTAAACGGCAACGCATATGCTTTCCATGAAGGTGAAACTCTGCACACCGAGTATTCGCACAAGTTCACCATCACTGGTGTGCAACAGGCTGCACAATCAGCGGGTCTGCAAGCCGCTACGGTGTGGACAGACCCGCAACATATGTTTGGCCTCTTGTGGCTAGACATTCCCCCAACCCAGGAGACAAGCCGATGAAAGCCATTTGGAACGACACCGTGATCGCTGAAAGCAACGACACCGTTTTAGTTGAAGGTAACCACTATTTCCCAAGAGATTCGCTCAAACCAGATTACGTCTCACCCAGCAACCACAAAACCATGTGCGCTTGGAAAGGCCAAGCCAGCTATTTGTCGCTCTTGGTGAACGGCGAATTGAATAACGATGCGGTCTGGTACTACGCCGATCCGAAACCACAGGCCGAAGAAATTCGTGGCCGCGTCGCGTTTTGGAAAGGCGTCAAAGTCACCGAATGATGGTCTCGGCCTTTGCGCTGCGTTATTTTTTGAATCAAGGCATAAAGAGGCTGAGCTTTCCGAGGGAATTGAATAAGTAATTTCCCTAGTCGCGCCCAAAAAACTATAGCCAACTCGGCCACAATCGAAGAGTACAGTTTTAGGAAACAGCAGCATGGCGCACATGATCATCGATGGCAAAGCTTGTCAGGCCATCAGCGGTAACACATTAGAAGTTCGCTCCCCCGTCGACGGTACAGTGTTTGAGCAGATCCCTCGCGCGGACGCCCGTGACATCGATCTGGCGGTGCGTGCTGCGCGTGCGGCGTTATCGGGTGCATGGGGGCAGTTGAGCGCCACCGAGCGTGGCCGTTTGATGCAAAAGCTTGGCCAACTGGTCACCACACACGCGGAAGAACTGGCGCAACTTGAAGCGCGCGACACCGGCAAACCCATGACCACCGCGCGCAACGACATGGTGGTGTTGTCACGCTATTTCGAGTTTTATGGCGGTGCCGCTGACAAGGTGCATGGCGAAGTCATTCCCTTTTTGAACGGCTACCAGGTCAATTTGTTGCGTGAACCTTTGGGTGTCACGGCCCACATCATTCCTTGGAATTACCCCGCGCAAATGATGGGGCGCAGCATTGCACCGGCTTTGGCCATGGGCAACGCGGTAGTGGTCAAGCCTGCCGAAGATGCTTGCTTGAGTTGTTTGCGTGTTGCAGAACTCGCCCTGCAAGCAGGTTTTCCGCAAGGTGCATTGAACATCGTGAGTGGTCTGGGCGAAGAAGCGGGTGCCGCATTGGCCAACCATCCTGACATCAATTTCATCAGCTTCACCGGTTCCAATGAAGTGGGTGTGTTGATTCAACAAGCCGCCGCCAAGCATGCGGTGAAATGCACCTTGGAGTTGGGCGGCAAATCGCCGCATGTGGTGTTTGATGATGCCAACCTTGAGCTCGCCGCATCCACGGTGGTGCGCGGCATCATCCAAAACACCGGACAAACCTGTACAGCGGGCAGTCGCTTGCTGGTGCAGCAATCCATACATGACAAATTCGTTGCGCTGGTGGCAGAAAAATTCAAACAAGTGCGTGTGGGTACGCCCGAGATGAACCTTGACTGTGGGCCGGTGGTCAACCCCACCCAACAGCAACGCGTCAACCGCTTCATTGAACAAGCCAAAGCCAGTG
>JBJTXF010000093.1:0-2998 GCA_046082145.1 Limnohabitans sp.
TTGCCACCGGTTTTTATGACTGCGTACATAAGAACCTTTGAAAGATATCATCTTCATTGCCCTGCTGACGAATTTCAGCAGAGCCAAACATTTTAGCATGCAAAAAGGGCTTGTGACACATTCGAACTTGCCCATGGCAGTGGGTGCCTATAATTTATGTCCCCATGAGAACAACACCTTGAGCGACTCAGTTTCCCCTCCCCAAACGGCCGCTATTGGCCTTGTCCGGCGGGACATGCTTGAGGTTGACCGCATCATTTCCCATCGTCTGGCATCCGGCGTACCCTTGGTGGGACAAGTCTCTCAGCACATCATCCAAGCGGGGGGCAAGCGTTTGCGACCGGTGCTCTTGCTGCTCATGGCTGGCGCTTTGGGATACGAGGGCAGCGATCACCACAAACTGGCTGCGGTGATCGAATTCATTCATACCGCCACTTTGCTGCACGACGACGTAGTGGACGACTCCAATTTGCGCCGCAGCAAACCAACTGCCAATGCTTTGTTTGGCAACCCTGCCAGTGTTCTGGTCGGTGATTTCTTGTATTCACGGGCATTTCAAATGATGGTGGAATGCCAAAACATGCGCATCTTGGACATCGTGGCCGAAGCCACAAACGTGATTGCCGAAGGCGAAGTCATGCAGTTGATGAACATGCATGACGCATCACTGAGCGAAGAAGGCTATCTCCGTGTGATCCGCAGCAAAACCGCCAAATTGTTTGAAGCCAGCACACGACTCCCCGCTGTTCTCACCAGCAGCCACCCGCGCTTAGAAGAAGCATGCGCCTCCTATGGCCAAGCGCTTGGTACCGCGTTTCAGGTGATTGACGATGTGCTGGATTACGACGGCGACACGGCCTTGATGGGCAAAAACCTCGGCGATGATTTGCGCGAAGGCAAAGCCACCTTACCGCTGATTTTTGCCATGCAACGGGGCACTCCACAGGAATGCGCGCTCATCAAGCATGCGATAGAGCATGGAGAGGAGCAGGCATTGCACGACATCGCCAAGATTGTTCGCCAAACCGGCGCGATGCAGGCCACACGGGATGCCGCCAGCGCACAAGCCCAGTTGGCTTTAGATGCCTTGCGCGAATTACCTAGCAGCTTTTATAAAACCGCTTTGACAGAACTCGCAGAACAATCGCTCAACAGGCACAGTTGAACCTTACTTGGCTTCTTCTTCAGGCGGCTTGGTTTTTCTGACGATTTTGTAGCTGAGTTCACGCTGTTTTTGTACCACCTTGGACATGCAATCACGGCGCATTTCATAACTCTTGATCATGTCGCAATAGGTACCGCTGGCTGCATAACTGGCCATGCAGTAATTGCGTTTGTCTTTGTCTTCTATCTTGGAGCATTCAGCCATGTCACCCGCCAACACATTCAGCGCTGAAAAGCCCAAAACACACAGGGCAACATATCTGGAGAAGTACCGCATAAAAATTTGAATGGCCTGAAAAAAGTGAAAAGTTCAACCCAACTTTTTTTTCTTTTCATCTTAGCAAAAATTTTTGCGACAACCTCTTTTTCCCATAACAGCACCATGGTTGCACAGATAAAATGTTGCGCTTTTCGGGGTGTAGCTTAGTCTGGTAAAGCGCTACGTTCGGGACGTAGAGACCGGAGGTTCGAATCCTCTCACCCCGACCAGCGATGGCCCATTTAGTTCTGATAATTAATTGTTTTGTATCGTGCCGTTAGGGCCCAGCGGAATAACCGGCATACGCACTTTCAGGCAACTGATGGAACCCACCGAGTTCGCCTCGTACACCCATTTTTCTTTGTCGACTTGCCGTCTGCTGGTGTGGTCAGGCATGAGCACATAACACAGCACTTCGTCCGTCGGGTCCAATAATTTGATGATGCTGACATTGGGAAGTCCTGCGTCGAATGCTCCCAGAAATTTCATCATCGGCTTTTTGGTTTCCTTGGCCTCCTTATTGTCTGTGTTATCAGCCAGCGCCAAGGTTGAAAGCAACAACAGCGTAAAGCAACTGCAAATTTTGACCATCTCAAAACCCCAAAGAAATTCCAGCGCCAGTGACGTAGGTATTGGCGGACATGCTGGCTGATACTTTTGCGATCAAGTTGTCTTGAAGTCGCCAATTCGCACCTATTGCCAAGGCGGTGTTGGCATTGAATGCACCAAATCCCAGGCCCACATTGAATTTTTGCCCCACTGAGAGTGACGGAATATTGGAGATGGCCGACACACCGGCAATACCTCGTTCATTGACATAAATTTGACTTTGCAAACTGGTCACCTGCGATTGCAGACTCGTCAATTGCGATGAAGAGGTGGTGGTCAAAGAATTGAGTTGGTTCAGATTGACGGCATCGGTGCCATCGGTGCCAGTGCCCACATTTTGCAAACGGTTGCCGTTCAGGCTGACCGTTGAATTGGCAGTGCCGCTGCCCACGGTGACAGCCGAGCCGCTGTTGGTTCCCAGATTCACCGCAGCACCGCTGACCGTGACCGTACCGCTGGTATTACCAATCGTGGTGCTCGATGTGCCTGTCGTATTGATCAACGTTGTTCCGACAATCGTGGTGGGTGCAGCGATGCTGAACAAGGAATTGCCCATGACCATGCTGTTGCTGCCCGAGGTGATGGTCACGCTACCAGTTCCGCTGCCGCCAATGCTGGTGCTGGCATTGCCCGTTGTGTTGATCGCGGTCGTGCCGATCACACTGATACTGGAACCGGTTAGCGTCAATGCCGACGCGCTTTGCAACACCGTGCCCGTGCTGTCGGCAATCAGTCCGTTGACGGAAGACAAAGAGCCCGTGCCTGTGTAGCTCGATGCCCAACCCACGACTGTGGTTTGACCCACCCCTTGGGAAAACAAGGCTGAATACGCCGAGCCGAGGTAGACTCCATTCGGCGCCGACACATAGCCGGTGGCCGAGTCTATGGTTCCCTGGTAAAGCGTCACCGCCTGGCTTGAACCGATGTTGACACCCCCCTCTGCACATCCACATAGGACAGATTTTG
>JBJTXF010000094.1:0-3995 GCA_046082145.1 Limnohabitans sp.
GGCTCAATTTTTCATAAAGTCTTCTGCCCACTGCAATGTTTTCATACATCTACCTCGGAAAAGGTGTCGGTTTTTGTAACACCATTCCAACTTGCGCACGCAACAAATTAAGGTCTTGGTTTTTGTCCAAAATGTTCGAGCCGTAAAGTCGAATCTCACCCTCAGCACGTTGTCCTGGGTAGAGGCTATACATACGATTTAAAGTACGCAGCAAAGTAGATTTACCACAGCCTGATGGTCCTATGAAGGCTGTGACTTTGTGTTCAGCAATATTCAAATTGACATCTTTGAGACCTTGAAAGTTTCCATAGAAAAAATCAAGGTGCGAAATTTCAATGGAATTGTTTTGTGTTAAGGAGGAATCAATTGACATTCAGGAACCTTTTAATTTCAAACTTTTACTTTTTCACGAAACATTACTCGGGCAATGATATTTAAAAACAATACGGCGAAAGTGATGATCAGCGCCCCCCCCCAAGCCAATTGGATCCAATTTTCGTAAGGGCTCATGGCAAACTGAAAAATCACCACGGGAAGATTGGACATGGGTGCAGCCATATTGGTACTGAAAAATTGGTTATTGAGCGCAGTGAACAGCAATGGGGCAGTCTCACCACTGATACGAGCAATCGCCAAAAGTAATCCTGTGATCACGCCGCTTTTGGCTGCTCGCAAAGTCACCATGATGGAAACTTTCCAACGTGGTGCACCGAGCGCAAATGCAGCTTCTCTTAGACTACCAGGTACCAGACGCAATATATTTTCTGTGGTGCGCATAACCACAGGAATAGCGATCAATGACAATGCCATGCTTCCGGCATAACCTGAGAAATGCCCCACTGAGGCAACCGCCACCGCGTAGACGAATAAGCCAAGAACGATGGAAGGAGCAGACAGCATAATGTCCGTAACAAAACGGGTCATTTCAGCCAATTTACTGGTATCTCCATACTCGGTTAAATAGATGCCAGCCAAAATACCTACAGGGGTTGAAACCAACACGGTTAATGCAACAATCATCAAACTGCCTATGATGGCATTGCGCAAACCTCCACCCTCAGAACCAGGCGCTGGGGTGTCTTTGATAAACAAAGAAAGGTCAAGTGCTGCGAAACCATTGGACAACAAAATAAATAAAATCCATAGCAATGCCAGCAAACCCAATGACATGGCAATCATAGACAAGGCCAAACCTATGAAGTTTGACCTGCGGCGACGTGAATATAAATCCGATGATTTCATGCGATTAACTTATTGATTAAAAGAAGAGCTAGGTGAAATTGGAATCCATCAAAAACCTTTGGCTTTTTCATTGCGATAAATCATCCATTTTGCAATGAACAAAACCACGAATGTGATACAAAACAAAAGGAACCCCAAAGCAAATAACGTATTGAAATGCAAACCCTCAGCTTCGCCAAATTCATTGGCCAAAACAGAAGCAATGGAAGTACCCGGTGAAAAAAGTGAAGTAGGTAATCGATTGGCATTGCCAATCACAAAAGTGACCGCCATTGTTTCACCCAACGCACGTCCCAAACCTAGCATGATGCCGCCAATCACACCTTTTTGGGTGTACGGTAATACCACCTTACGGACAACCTCCCAAGTGGTACAACCCAATCCATAAGCAGATTCACGCAAAATGGGCGGCGTTATTTCAAAAACATCCCGCATGACCGCAGCAATAAATGGCAACACCATGAACGCCAAAATGATACCGGCCGCCAAAATACCTAGTCCAGTAACAGCACCTCCAAACAGCCATCCGACCAAGGGCAAACCACCTAATACTGATTGAAGCGGTACTTGCAAATAATCTGCATACACTGGGGCAAACACAAACAGCCCGAACATACCGTAGATGATGGATGGTATAGCCGCTAACAATTCAATGGCAGTTCCCAGAGGTCGCCTAAGCCATAAGGGACAAGTTTCCGTCAAAAAAAATGCAATGCCAAAAGCTAACGGCACAGAAATCAGCATAGCAATTCCTGCACTCAGTAAAGTGCCCACAATTGAAATAGCAGCGCCAAATTCTTCGTTAATGATGTCCCACTCGACATACCACAAAAAATGCAGTCCGAATTTAGTGAAAGTTGGCAATGCATTGTAGAAAAGAGAAACAATGATGCCAACAAGTGCAAACAAAACCAACATGGAAAATGCCTGCGTCAAACGATGAAAAATTGCATCTTGTATGCGTAATTTGCTGGCTATGGATACTCTTACCGCCAAATTAGAGTGGCTGACTTGGGATTCAGCTGAGTCGGTAGAAGTGGTGTGAGGTAGTGTCATGGATTTGTCAGTCATCTGATCCGCCCAAAAGATCTCCATCAGAAAAAAAAGAAATTACCATCTGTATCTTGCGCCGATACAGATGGCAAGGCTTATCCAACAGACAGTGCTCTTAGCGGATTATTTTTCAATTTGAACCCAAACTCGCTCGCGAATTTGCTTCGTCAATGAATCTGGCAACGGAACGTAATCAAGTTCCAAAGCCAACTTCTTTCCGTTTGCGAATGCCCAATCAAAAAATTTCAAAACTTCAACGGATTGGGCTTTATCAGCGGGAATTTTGTGCATCAAGATAAATGATGCGGTTGTCACGGGATAGGCTTTTGCGCCAGGTTGATTGACGATAGACAACCCCATACCTGGCACACTGAACCAATCAGCACCTGCGGCAGCAGCTGCAAAAGTTTCGTCATCAGGCATGACATAGTTGCCATTCTTGTTCATCAATGACATCACAGCAATGTTGTTTCGCTTAGCGTAGGCATATTCCACATAGCCCACACTGTTTTTGATTCGGTTGACATTGGCTGCCACACCTTCATTGCCCTTGCCTCCCACCGATGTTGGTGCAGGCCATTTGACCGCAGCACCACGACCCACGGTGTTGAGCCATTCAGTGCTGACAGAGGACAAGTAATCGGTCCAATTGAAAGTTGTACCTGAACCGTCGGCTCTGTGAACAACGGTGATGGCAGCGTCTGGAAGTTTTTTACCAGGATTGAGTTCAACGAGCTTGGGGTCATTCCATTTGCTGATTTTCCCCATGAAAATATCAGCCAACAATGGACCAGTGATTTTGATGTCTCCTTTGCGCAAGCCATCGACATTGAAAATTGCTACTGTCCCGCCAATGATGGCTGGAAACTGAACCATGCCTTCTTTTTCAAGTTCTGCACCCGTCAAAGGGGCATCAGTAGCCCCGAAAGCAACTGTTTTTGCTTTGATTTGTCTGATGCCACCAGAAGAACCAATGGATTGGTAGTTCAAGCCAATTCCCGATTTATCTTTGTAAGCCTCAGCCCATTTTGCATAAATAGGAAATGGAAATGTGGCACCAGCACCAGTGATATCAGCCGCCATCGAGGTAAAAGAAACCAACGTTGCAGCCAATGCAGTAGAAAGGGTTCTTGAAAATTTCACAGTCACTCCTTGGGGATTAAATACAGACAGAAAATCAAACTCATATAGAAATGTAGAAAAGGAATGTGACTATTTCATGTCAGAGATGTTAATTTAGATGAATGTCGCAGAGATAAAATATTCGATTTAATTTGAACTCTTTTTTGCGTGATCAAATACTTTATGACTAAATTTTACAGTGATCTTGTCAACTCTTCTTTGGCGCTGCTTGTATGAAAAACGGCACGTTATTGGCAGCCATTGATTTAGGCTCAAACAGTTTTCGCTTGGAAATATGCCGGTTCAACAACGGCTTGTTTCAGCGCTTTGAGTATTTGAAAGAGGCGGTGAGGCAAGGCAGTGGCCTAGACCAGGAACGCAATTTAAGTCAAGCTTCCATGGAAAAAGGCTGGGAATGTTTGGCGAGGTTTGCTGAAAAACTCTCTGGCTTTGACAAATCACAAGTTCGCGCCGTCGCTACGCAAACTCTGAGAGAAGCAAAGAATGCCAAACTATTTTTGGACAAAGCCCATCAAATTCTAGGTTTTCCTATCGAAGTGGTTTCGGGTCGAGAGGAG
>JBJTXF010000095.1:0-3922 GCA_046082145.1 Limnohabitans sp.
CTTGATTGCGGAGCTGGCCAATCTGGCCCCGTACCCCGAGTCGGTGCCCATCAACCACCTGGTCAAGGTAGAGGGCACACCCATGGCCAATCTGGACGATCTGGACCCGCTGCAATTTGTGCGCACCATCGCCGTGGCCCGCATCACCATGCCCAGTGCCCGCGTACGCTTATCTGCAGGACGCCAGCAAATGGGCGAGGCGATCCAAGCACTGTGTTTCATGGCTGGTGTCAACTCTATTTTTTACGGCGACAAACTGCTGACCACCGGCAACCCAGATTGGCAACGGGATCAGGCTTTGCTGGGAAAACTTGGCATCACCACCACGTAAATATTCACATGAAACTTGCCACTTGGAATGTCAACTCACTTACGGTGCGTCTGCCGCAAGTGCTTGAATGGCTGAACGCACATACCGGAAATGACGCCATCGACGTATTGGCCTTGCAAGAAACGAAAACCACAGATGACAAATTCCCAAGAGCTGAGATTGAAGCAGCCGGATACCAGGTGGCATTCTTTGGACAAAAAACCTATAACGGCGTAGCCCTGATTGCCAAACAACCGATCACAGACGTGGTGCACAACATTCCAGGGTTTGCAGATGACATGGCGCGTGTGATCACAGCAACCATTCAAGGCGTGCGTGTGGTGGGCGCATATTTTCCAAATGGACAAGCGCCTGACAGCGATAAGTTTGTTTACAAAATGGCTTGGTTAGCCGCATTACAGCAGTGGTTAAAAAACGAATTGTCCGTACACGACAAATTGGTGCTCATGGGTGACTTCAACATCACGGTGGATGACCGGGATGTATGGGACCCTGTGGCGCTGGCCGGCACCATCCATTGCACTAAAGAAGAGCGTATGCATTTCCAAGGACTTCTGCAACTTGGAATGACCGATGCTTTTCGGTTGTTTGAACATCCCGAGAAAAGTTTTTCTTGGTGGGATTACCGTGAGTTTGCCTTTCGACGAAACCGGGGCCTGCGCATCGACCATGTGCTGGTTTCCAATGCTTTAATACCACACATCGTCGCCTGTTCCATCGACAAAGCCCCCCGAAAAAACGAGCGGCCCAGTGACCACACACCAGTGATCGTCACGCTCTCTGTGTGACGACCCACCAGCACTGAATGATTTATTTTTTTGGGTGTAAACGTCTATGCACACGGCAACGAATCATCACTCCAAACCCAATTCCTGAATTTTTCGGGTGATGGTGTTGCGCCCAATGCCCAATTTATGCGCGGCATCAATGCGTCTGCCACGGGTATGCGCCAACGCGGTTTGTATCAACGTGGCTTCAAAACGTTTGGTCAATTCGTCCCACACATCGGTGCGCCCGTTAGCCAGCAAAGCCATGGCTTGTGCTTCTAAACCGCTTTGCCAATCTTCGCCCGGCATGTTGAGCACCAAGGGTTTCAGCGATGAAGAAGCATGCGAACCGTTGCCCAAAAGCACTGCAGGTTCAGGAATGGGTACTGGCTCAGATTCGCCATTGGCCGCGTCAGTGACAGAGGGTGTTTGTACCGAAGACACCACAGCAGGCGACAACACCTCGGGGGGCAGGTCTTTAGGCTCTATCGCTTGCGCGGGCGCCATGACGGTCAACCAATGGCAGATATTTTCCAATTGGCGCACATTGCCGGGAAATGAAAAGTCCTGCAACAAAGCAACAGCTGATTCAGAAATGCGTTTGGCTTCGACCCCCAGTTGCTGAGCGCTTTGTTGCAAAAAATGTCGCGTCAACACAGGTATATCTTCGCGCCGCTCGCGCAGAGGTGGCAAGCGCAGTCGAATCACATTCAAGCGGTGGAACAAGTCTTCGCGAAACGCTCCTTGCGCCACCCTTTGCTCGAGGTTTTGGTGTGTTGCTGCAATCACACGCACATTGGTTTTGATGGCACTGTGGCCGCCTACTCGATAAAAACTGCCGTCACTCAACACACGCAGCAATCGGGTTTGCAAATCAAATTTCATGTCGCCGATTTCGTCCAGAAACAAAGTGCCCCCGTCGGCTTGCTCGAAGCGTCCACGGCGCATGCTTTGTGCCCCGGTGAATGCGCCACGCTCGTGACCAAACAATTCGCTTTCCAACAAATCTTTGGGAATGGCTGCGGTGTTGATGGCCACAAACGGACCGGCCGCGCGCTGTGAATGTTTGTGCAATGCGCGAGCCACCAGTTCTTTGCCCGAACCCGACTCGCCAGTGATCATCACTGTGACATTGCTTTGGCTCAATCGCCCGATGGCACGAAACACATCTTGCATGGCGGGGGCTTGCCCCAACATCTCAGGCGTACTGTCAACATCAACAGCGCCCACAGCCTCACGCTGACTTTCTTCCAGCGCACGCCGTATGAGTTCGATGGCTTTGGTCAAATCAAAGGGCTTGGGCAGGTATTCAAATGCACCGCCTTGAAATGCAGAGACTGCGCTGTCCAAGTCTGAATACGCGGTCATGATGATCACCGGCAAACCGGGCATGCGCTCTTTGACCTGGGCCAACAAATCCAAACCCGAACCACCTGGCATACGTATGTCACTGACCAGCACCTGCGGGCTGTCTTCGGGACTGACATGTGTCAAGGCTTGAAGCACTTCGCGCGGATGCGTGAAACTGCGTGTGGGCAAGTTTTCTCGCATCAAGGCTTTTTCAAGCACAAAGCGAATCGATTGATCATCGTCCACAATCCAAATCGGTTTCATAAATTCATTTCACCTGTTGTCTCATGATGGTTGCTTTGGCTTTGCGCATTCAGGGCAACGGAATCAAAAGTTTGAAATCCGTTTGTCCTGGTTGACTGTCACACTCGATCACGCCTTGGTGTTGCTGAACAAAAGTCTGGGCCAAATTCAAACCCAACCCTGAACCGCCATCACGACCCGACACCAGCGGATGAAACAACCGTTCTCTGATGTCCGATGCAATGCCTGGACCGTTGTCAATCACATGCAATTCCAGTGCCAACCGATGGCGTTGCTTGGCCAAGGTCACTTGTCTGGCGATACGTGTACACAAAATAATTTTGGCGTCGCCAATTGCGATGCGTTCGCTCAATGCTTGCGCCGCGTTATGCGCAATGTTGAGCACTGCTTGTATCAACTGCTCCATATCGCCACGAAATTCGGGCAGGGAAATATCGTAATCGCGCTGTACCTGCAAGCCTTTGGGAAATTCGGCGAGTATCAAAGTACGCACCCGCTCGCACACCTCGTGAATGTTCACGTTGCCCACCACATGCGGTCGCCGGTGTGGCGCCAGCAATCGGTCAACTAAGGTTTGCAAACGGTCTGCTTCGCGAACAATCACTTGCGTGTATTCGGTCAAATCACGCGAGTCCAACTCGAGTTGCAACAATTGCGCCGCACCGCGAATGCCTCCCAGCGGGTTTTTGATTTCATGCGCCAAATTTCGGATCAATTCTTTGTTGGCTTGCGCATGCTCGAGCTGCCGCTCCTCGCGGTCTTGACGGCTTTGCGTTTCTTGCGGCAATAGCTCAATCAGCACTTCACGCGGATCTTCAGTCGCGGCCACCACTACATGCACCGCAAAAGGCTCTGTCCCAGATCGTTTGAGTTGGGCATCGAATCGCAAGGCCGAAAAATCATGTCGCCTGGCTCCTTCCAATGACTGGGCAATGGCTGCCTCATCCACAAACAGGGAAGGCACATCGGCACCTTGCAAGTTGCGACGGGACAAACCCATCACATCTTCAAACGAAGCATTGGCAAACAGCACACGGTTGTCCGGTTGAACCACCAGCACCAGTGTGGCCAGTAAATCGAATGCTTGGAAGCGAGCCTCAGGCATGCAATAGCCCAACTCAGGGCGCACGCGCCAATTCGCGGCGCAAAGCCGCTTCATCGGCTCGGCAGCGCACCAGCTCGGTGCTGTTGGCGGGGAGTTGCTGACAAC
>JBJTXF010000096.1:0-4615 GCA_046082145.1 Limnohabitans sp.
GCGGGTTCGAATCCCGCCCTCTCCGCCATACCGTTCGCAAATTGCCACCTAACTTTTCTTTGAATAACTAAAGATTTGCAACTCTTCCTACTGCAGCATATTTCAAACTGTCTATGTTCTGAGTCATGATTACAGGCTTAAACCATTTCACCGCCATTGCCGCCGACCCTAAAGCCACATTGGATTTTTATGAAAACTTGCTTGGCCTGACCTTGGGCCATCGACCAGATTTGGGGTTTGAAGGTGCTTGGTTGTATGCAGGAAACACCGTTGTTTTACATTTGTATTTTGATAGGCTCGTCCCAAACCCAGCGGCAGGCGTTATTGACCACATGGCATTCACCACCCAAAACTTAAAGGCTGTTAAGGCCCGATTTGACACAAGGGGCTACCCCTACAAACTTCAGCAACGCGCAGGAGGAACGTGGCAATTGTTTTGCCACGACCCAAACGGTGCCAAAGTCGAACTCAATTTTTCTGGTGTAGAAAGCCTGGATTGAATCCACAATCCACACCTGCTAGAAGTGCGCAGAAAATTGTTATAGCTTTACTTCTTTTCTTCTTTTTTATCGTCTTTGTCTGATTTAAAGAAATCAGATACCGAACTCACCGTTGAATCGTAAGCAGAGCTCAACGAGGCACAACCACTTAAGCCCATTGTCACCAAGAGCAGAGTAACCAATGACAAGGTTTTGATGGAATGAAACATGGAAGCCCTCATAAAAGTTTGGTTGAATCAAGCTGCGATCATAAAGTAAGCAACTAACTTGTTTACAATAAGAAAATATCTATGAACTATCGAAAATTAATATTAAATAATTGTTTCAGGGGTTTGTACGCATACCAGCTCTGAACCTAACGAATCAGATGGATCTTTATGTCTGATCCACCAAACCCCAGATTTTCGAAAAGACAAAGGAAATTTGGGATTTAAACCCAAAATTTGCGCTACGGTTTGGGCTAAAAATGGCTGATGTGCGACCACCAAAACGGCGTGTGGTTTGAATGGCCAATCGACTATTTGAATCAGAGTTTTCGCATCAGAATCTGGCGCAATGTGTTCACAAACTTCAAATTCACGTTGAAGAAAGGCAACGGTTTGAAGGGTTCTCTTAGCTGGGCTACACATTATTTGAGTGTTCTCAGGCAGTAGGCCATTCAGCCATTTGGCCATAGCAGCCGCTTGCTTTTCACCTTTGCGAGACAAGGCCCTGTCCATGTCTGGCTGACCAGGTAACGCATCAAGTGCATGTGCATGCCGCCAAAGTAAAAGATCCATGTCAGATTTTCTGCTGGTATTTCTTCATCAATTCAAGCTGCGCACTCAAATACGGCTGCGTTGGCAAAGGTTGTCTGCGCTGATAGCTGCCATCGACTTGAAGTTCCCACGCATCTGTGTTGTCGCAAAGATACGCAACCAAACATTCATCAATGATTCGTTGGCGTAAAGCTTTATCTAATACCGGCCATGCAATCTCAATGCGTCGCATCATATTTCTGTTCATCCAGTCAGCACTCGATAAATACAAATGCTCTTGTTCACCGGTTCGAAAATAGTAAACCCTAGAATGCTCTAAAAACCTACCAATGATAGAGCGCACTTTGATTCGCTCTGTAAAGCCCTTGCGCTGTGCAGGCAGTATGCAAGCGCCACGCACCATTAAATCGATATCCACGCCGCGTTGGCTCGCCTGTACCAACTGTCTTGCCAATTTTTCATCTGTGAGTGAATTCATTTTCAGAATGATTCGACCTGGCACACTATGCATACTGGCTTTGGAAACCTTGTCCACCATTTCTATCAGATGTTCTTGCAAATGGAACGGCGCCAACCACAAATAGTTCAGTTGCTGGATGCGTGTTTGACTGGCCAATTGTGTGAATACTGCATCCATGTCAGCAGTCATTTCGGGATTGGCTGTCATGTAACTGATGTCCGTGTAGAGGCGAGCCGTGCGGGCGTTGTAATTACCCGTGGATAAATGGCCATATCGCATCAACTTATGGCCTTCACGTCGGGTAACCAGCAGCATTTTGGCGTGGGTTTTCAAACCCACTACCCCGTAAACCACTTGCGCTCCAACTGACTCCAGCCGTTCAGCCCAATTGATATTGGCCTCTTCATCAAAACGCGCTTTGATCTCCACGACAGCAGTGACTTCTTTTCCACGTATCACTGCCTCACGCAATAAATCCATCAATTCCGAATCGGTACCTGTTCGATAAATGGTTTGCTTGATAGCCAGCACTTTCGGGTCTTCAACGGCTTCCTTTAAAAAAGCCAGTACACCTTTGAAAGATTCAAAAGGTTGATGAATCAGAACATCATTTTTTTTGATCTGCTTGAAAATAGATTCATCTTCACGAAGCTGAGTGGGGTAACTGGCTTGAAACTCAGAAAATAGCAGCGCTGGCTGGTCAGCCAGATCGATCAACTGGGTGAGTCGCACCAAATTCACAGGACCATCAACACGGTAAAGCGCTTGAGCATGCAATTTGAATTGCTGCAATAAAAATTGCGACAAATGCTCAGAGCAATCAGAGGACACTTCCAGCCGAACCGGTTTACCAAATTGACGGTGTTCTAACCCGTGCCTTAAGGCAGTTCTGAGATTTTTGGCATCCTCTTCATCCACCAGCAATTCAGAGTCACGGGTGACACGAAATTGTGAAAACTGCCCCACAACCCTGTCAGGAAACAAGTCCTTCAAATGGGCGCGAATGACACTGGATAACGTGACCATGAAAATGGTTTTGCGGTCACTGGGCACAGGCAAGCGAATGACGCGCGGCAAAGATCGCGGTACTTTCACAATGGCGATATCGTTTTCTCGACCGAAGGCATCTTTGCCAGACAGGCGAACAATGAAGTTCAAGGATTTGTTGGCAACCTGTGGAAACGGATGCGAGGGATCCAAACTCACTGGGGTCAATAAGGGGCGCACATATTGGT
The DNA here is from genome assembly GCA_046082145.1 of Limnohabitans sp. GTDB lineage: Bacteria > Pseudomonadota > Gammaproteobacteria > Burkholderiales > Burkholderiaceae_C > Limnohabitans. The sequence continues at coordinate 2,954 of JBJTXF010000096.1, forward strand.
CAAAGTATTGCTTAACCCATTTGTGCTGTGCTTTGCTACGCTCGTTATAGGTAATCAGGCGGATACCTTTCGCACCCAGTGCAGGCATCAATTCATCATTGAACACACGGTATTGCTTTTCAACCAAATCTTTTGCGACATGTGAAATTTTTTGGTATGAATGCAGCGAATAAGGGGCTACCAAACTTTTGCTGTCGATTTGATGCAAATGGAGCGCTACACGAACCTCAAAAAATTCATCCAAATTAGAAGACACGATGCACAAATACCGCAAGCGCTCTAGCAGAGGAATTTCGGGTCGTCTAGCCATATCCAATACCCGTTCATTGAATGACAAGGTGCTTTCGTCTCTGTCGATCAAGAAAAGAGGTGAGGATGTGGCCATGCTTTGTCTAATTCATTAAAGTATTGGCCAATTGCTCCGCAAGGGCTTTGGCCTGGGTCGATTCTCTGGCTTCAACCATGATTCGCAAAACCGGCTCGGTGCCGCTGGGCCGAATCAAAACACGCCCTTCACGGCCCAAGTTATTTTCGATGGCTGAGCAAGCCTGTAAAAGTTCGCTATGGTTTTGCCAGTCCAAATCTGCTTTTAATTTCACATTGATCATGTGCTGCGCAAACAAATGAACGTCTGACAATGTTTCACCGAGTGACGATTTGGCGCGCAAACAAGCTTGAATCACCTGTAAAGCACTGATCAATCCATCGCCACTGGAATGCTTATCCAATATCAACAAATGTCCAGAACCTTCACCACCCAGAGTCCAATTCGATGCTTGTAATTTTTCAAGCACATATCGGTCACCCACTTTTGCCCTGACCAACGGAATATGAAGTTTTGACAAAGCCTCTTCAACACCTTTGTTGGTCATCTGGGTACCCACAACACCCGCCACCTTCTCTCCGATCGCCAATCGATCTTTTGCCAACACATAAAGCAGTTCATCTCCACTAAACAGACGACCAGCTTTATCAACCATTAACAACCTGTCGGCATCACCGTCCAACGCCACGCCAAAGTCAGCATGGTTGGATTTCACAGCCTCGACCAACGTTTGAGGGTTGGTGGCACCAAAGCCATGGTTGATGTTCAATCCGTCGGGTGAGCAGCCGATGGAAACAACCTCAGCACCTAGTTCTTTGAACACCTTGGGTGCAGCCAAATAGGCGGCACCGTGGGCGGCATCGACCACCACTTTTTTCCCTTTGAGTGTCAGTAGCTCAGAAAACGTACTTTTACAAAATTCAATGTAGCGACCAATCGCATCGTCAAGTCGACGCGCTTTGCCCAGTGAGGCCGAATTGACCCATTCAGCTGCTTGTCCAAGACGTTGTTCAACAGCGTTTTCCCATGTGTCATCCAACTTGGTGCCAGCAGCGCTGAAAAATTTCACACCGTTGTCATCGAAAGGATTGTGGCTCGCACTGATCACCACGCCCAGATTGGCTCTCAGGGCTTTGGTTAGAAAGGCCACGCCAGGGGTTGGCATAGGGCCCAATAAGACCACATCCACACCCGCAGAATTGAATCCTGCCTCCAATGCCGACTCCAACATATAGCCAGATATGCGGGTGTCCTTTCCAATCACCACTTGTGGGCGAGGGTCGGATTGCTTTAAATGGTGACCAACGGCATTGGCCAACCTCAACATAAAGTCTGGT
>JBJTXF010000097.1:0-5404 GCA_046082145.1 Limnohabitans sp.
CAAGAGCGCGTGCGTGAGGCGGCGGCCAAACGCCAGACCTTGCGCATACAAGCAGGCCATACCAAGCATTTCTACGGCGAGCATCCCGATGCCCATACGGTGTTGGACGTGCGCGAGCACAGCGGCGTGGTCAGTTATGAGCCCAGCGAATTGGTGGTGACCGCACGTTGCGGCACCCCTTTACAAGCACTGGAAAAACTCTTGGCCCAAGAAGGCCAGTGTCTGGCGTTTGAACCGCCGCATTTCGGCGCATCGGCCACGGTCGGTGGCATGGTGGCTGCGGGCTTGGCGGGCCCGTCTCGTGCCCATGTCGGCGGCGTACGCGACCATGTGTTGGGTGCTCAGTTGATCAACGGCCTGGGCGAGTCTTTGACCTTTGGTGGTCAAGTCATGAAAAACGTGGCCGGTTACGACGTCTCGAGGTTGTTGGCTGGCAGCATGGGCAGCTTGGGTGTGATCACCGAGGTGTCGCTCAAAATCCTGCCCCAAGCCCCGGCCGAAGCCACACTGGTTTGCCACCTGAACCAAGCACAAGCCTTGGACCAATTGCACCGCTGGGGCGCACAAGCCCTGCCGTTGAATGCCAGCGCTTGGTTGCATGACACACACAGCCAACCCGCAACCGATGGTTTGTTTGTGCGTTTGCGCGGCGCGGCAGCGGCAGTAGAGGCGGCTTGCCCTCGCATGGTGGCCGATGTGCATGCCTTGGGTGGTCAGGCGTATCGCATGGACAACGCGCAAGCAGCGCGCGATTGGCAAGCTGGCCGTGAACAGACCTTGCCCTTTTTCACCGCCCCTGCCCCTGACTTGTGCTTGTGGCGCTTGAGCCTGCCGCAAACCGCACCTGTGTTGGATCTGCCGTATGCGGTGTATGTCGAATGGCATGGCGCGTTGCGTTGGCTGTGGGCCCCGGCGTCTGCGGCGCACCCATTGCGCGAAGTCGCCCATAAAGCTGGCGGCCATGTCACCTTGTTTCGCAGACCCACAGGTGCCGAAGTGACGGTGCCCGTGTTCTCGCCGTTGTCAGACGTGCAACAGCGTATTCAGCGCGAATTGCAACACCAATTTGACCCCCATGGGGTGTTCAACACCGGCCGGCTTGGCATTTAGTACACATGCAAACCCATCTTTCCCCTGAATACCAACACACCGCCGATGGCCAGGAGGCTGAGGCCATTTTGCGCAAATGTGTGCACTGCGGTTTTTGCACCGCCACCTGTCCCACGTATCAACTGTTGGGCGATGAATTGGATGGCCCGCGCGGGCGCATCTACCTGATCAAGCAAGTGCTCGAAGGCCAAGCGCCTACCCGTGACACGCAGTTGCACCTGGACCGTTGCCTGACTTGCCGCAATTGCGAAACCACCTGCCCCAGCGGTGTGCAATATGGTCACTTGGTGGACATTGGTCGCAAACTGGTCGATGAAAAAGTCCCCCGCCCTGCCGCCGAGCAAGCCGTGCGTTGGGCGCTCAAAGAAGGTTTGAACTCGCCCTTGTTTGCGCCCGCCATGAAACTCGGGCAAACCGTGCGCGGTTTGTTGCCGGGCGCTGTCAAAGCCAAAGTGCCCCAAGCGCGCGACCCGGGTGCGTGGCCCACACAAACCCATTCACGCAAAATGTTGATGCTCGTCGGTTGTGTACAACCTGCGATGAGCCCCAACATTAACAGCGCCACCGCGCGTGTGCTGGATGCTTGCGGTATCCAAACCGTGGTCGAACCGTTGGCAGGTTGTTGCGGGGGCGTGAAATTCCATTTGAACGACCAAGACGCCGCCATCGTTCAAATGAAAAACAACATCGATGCATGGTGGCCGCATGTCGAACAAGGTGCGCAAGCCATCGTCATGAATGCATCCGGCTGTGGCGTTACGGTCAAAGACTACGGCCATGTCTTGCGCCACGACAGCGCCTATGCCCACAAGGCGGCACGCATGAGTCAATTGACCAAAGACTTGAGCGAGTTGTTACCCGACTTGTTGCCCGTGTTGCAACAACGCATTTCTCCGCAACATGCCCGCGCCCAGGGCATGCTGGCATTTCACCCGCCCTGCACGTTGCAACACGGCCAGCAACTCAAAGGCGGTGTGGAAACCCATCTCTATCAACTCGGCTTTAACTTGCGTGTCGCCAGTAACGAAGCGCATTTGTGCTGCGGCTCGGCGGGTACATACAGCGTGTTGCAGCCCACCATCGCCACGCAACTGCGCGACCGCAAGCTGGGGCATTTGCAAGACCTGCAACCCAAAACCATTTTGAGCGCGAACATTGGTTGCATCACGCATTTGCAAAGCGGCACCGATGTGCCGGTGCGGCATTGGGTCGAAATGGTCGATGCCGCGTTGCTCAATTCTGCGGCGCATTCAAGCGCAGCATAAATGCAGGCGACAACAGCAACTGCTCTTCAATCAGTGCACACAGCGATTCCCGCTCAAAAGGTTTGAGTGCCAAGCCGTTCATGCCTACGTCGGTGCAGCGCTGGTGGTCGGTTGTGTTGACATTGGCGGTCAAAGCCAGCACCGGTATATCGCGTTGTGGCGGCTCCCACGAAGTACGTAAACGCCGGGTCGCTTCAATGCCGTCCATGACGGGCATCAACATGTCCATCAACACCATGTCAAACGGTTCTTGCGCCAAAGCGTCTAAAGCCTCTTGCCCATTACCTGCTTGCACCAACACCGCATTCGGCCAATGCGACTTCACCACCTGACACGCCAGCAAGCGGTTGACCGAACTGTCGTCCACCACCAAAAACCGTACCGCAAACGCCTGCAACCGGGTCATGCCTGACTCGGAGCGGGAAGCCGACACACTGACCGCAGACGCGACCAAAGGCAAGCGCAACCAAAAGGTGGAGCCTTGCCCCGGTGTGCTTTCCACACCGATATCGCCGCCGAGCAATTGCGCCAATTGGCGACTGATGGACAACCCCAAGCCGTTGCCACCGTAGACACTGGCCGTCGCCACGCTGGCTTGCTCGAACGGTTCGAATATTTTTTGCAAACGCTCAGGTGCGATGCCAATGCCGGTGTCGCTGACGGTGAACCACAAATGGGAGCTGTCACGTTTGACTTGCAACACCACCGCGCCTTGGTGCGTGAATTTGATGGCGTTGCCCAGCAAGTTGACCAGCACCTGCATCAAGCGGTGTCGATCGCTCACCACCCAGCGCGGCAAATCATCCGCCGCATCCAAGGTGTAGTCGATTTGCATGCTGTTGACCCGTTGCAAAAATAAATTGAAAGCCGCGCGCACGGTACCCATCAGTTCAAACGGCGCGGGTTGAACCTTGAGTTGTCCGCGTTGCAACAATGAAAAATCCAGTACATCGTTGATCACGGTCAGCAAATGGTCGCTCGACTGTTTCACAAGGTCGGCGAGTTCAAGGGCTTTGGGAATGTGCTTCACATCTTGCCGCAGCAAATCGCTGAATCCGATGATGGCGTTCATCGGTGTGCGCAATTCATGGCTCAACAATGCGATGAAATGGTCTTTGATGGTTTGCGCCCGTAGCAACCGCGCGCGTGTTTGCAGCAAATTGGCTTGCCGTTTTTCGCTGACATGGCGGGTGCGCAAATACAAGCGTTGGTAAATCAAAGGCAGTGACAACAAAAACACACTGATGGCCACATCGCTCCAGGCATTCATCACCAGCAATTGGGGCGTAGCCACATACACCTGCGGCAACCATCCCAGCCAACTGGCTGCGGCCATACCCAGTAAACACAATACGCACACGCACAGCCAAAATATACCGTCGGCAAAACCCAGCAAAAACAATGGCAGCATAGGCAGTATCACCACCCATTTCAACGCATTAGAAAAAATACCGCCGGACCAAACCGCTTCGCGCAGCAAATGAAAATGCCCGTACGCCAGTCCCACATAAATCACCCAACGAAACGGCAGACCCAAGGTATAGAGCCCCATGAGCAGCAATATCACCAAGCTCAACACAGAGGCTTGGTGTTGCACCGCCGGGTCGGGCGACAAGCTCCCCAAGCTGTGGCTCATTACCGCCAGAAAAATCGTGAACAGTACATAAAACTGCGCTCGGGGAGCGAGCCAGTGTGCAGGCAACCGCTGTTTGAAACGTGCCCAGGTCAAACGCCAGGAGCGTGCATCAGCCATGCATTGCTCCTATGCGCAACAGCTGCGCCTGCACGCAGCGATGAAGTTGCTCGCGGTCCAGGGGCTTGAGCAACACATCGTCCATGCCGGCTTGCAAACACGCAGCATGGTCTTGCGGGTGGCTGCTGGCGGTCAACCCAATCACCGCCATGTGGCACATAGGTGCATCAAACTGTCGGATCGCGCGGGTGGTTTCCAAGCCGTCCATCACAGGCATCACCAAATCCATCAGCACCACATCCGCAGTCTGTGTTTGCAGCCATTGCAAACAGGCTTGACCGCTGGTGGCGCTGTGCAGCGCTGCGTCAGGCCACAGCTGCTGGCACATCAGGCCAGCCACTTTGAGATTCACCAAGTTGTCGTCTACCAGCAGCATCGAAAAAGGGGCAGCCAAGCGGGTGGGGAGCTTGTTCAAACCTTTGTCAATTGGTGCATCACAAGCTCGCAAAGGCACGCGAAACCAAAACCGTGAGCCTTGATGCGGTTGGCTTTGTAAGCCGATATCGCCGTCAAACAATTGCACCAAGCCTTTGCAAATCGCCAAACCCAACCCGGTGCCGCCAAATCGCGTGTGGGTTTGCAAGTCGGCGTGTTCAAAACGGTTGAAGATGAATACCTGTTGCGCATCGGGAATGCCCACGCCCGTGTCTTGCACCTCGAACAACATGTACCGGCCGTCTTGGCGGATAGACAAATGCACCTGCCCGCTGGGCGTGAACTTGAACGCGTTTTCAAGCAGATGGCACAGCACTTCTTTGAGTCGCTTGGTATCGGTCATCACCCATTCGGGCAAAGCTGGGTCCAGCTGGGCATGAAATTGTAGCGAGGCATTGGCACGGCTGGCAAATTCCTGCTGGCATTCAGCAAACGCATCAGCCAATCGGGTGGGCACGGGTTGAAGTTGCAAACGTCCTGCCTGGATTTGGGTGAAATCCAAGATCTGGTTCACCAGCTTGAGCAAGTGTTCGGTGGACTCACGCACCAAATCCACCGTGTGTACATTGTTGCCAGCGGATTGCAACTCAGCGCGTATCACATCGTTAAACCCTAAGATGGCGTTCATCGGTGTGCGCAACTCGTGGCTGACTGATGCCAAAAACTGGTCTTTGTAAACCTCGGCTTGTACCAAGGCGGCACGGTTAGCGCTGAGCTCTTTGTTGCGACGGGTGATTTCGCCCAGCTGATGGTTGTAAATGCGTTGGTAGACCAATAAGCCGCCGAGCAAACTGATGGCAGTGAACACATGGTTGCCCAACGACCACAACACATGGCGCGG
>JBJTXF010000098.1:0-2257 GCA_046082145.1 Limnohabitans sp.
TGGTTTTGGGCACATAGCCATAGTTGGTGGGGTAATGCATGGAAGTGCTCATGAATCGGTCGACAAATATGGCGCCGGTCTCTTTGTCAACCTCGTATTTGATCGGGTCGGCATTCATAGGAATTTCAATGATCACATTGAGTTCATACGGCGTGTTTTTTCCAGCAGTGACGTTATCTAATGACATATTGAATTAGCTTTAAACAATGGAAACGTGAATTATCGCATCGCTCCTCGGTACTTACCCTAGGTTTAGATTGCCAAAACGACGCTTTAGACACAAAGTCCTGATTTAATCAATTACAGTTATTGAGTTGGCCAATCACCCTTATTAGATAGTGTGTGAGGAAGCAACGCAAAGGTGGTGTCTGACAACCCATTGCGTGGCATCACCTCATCTCGAAACAAAAAAGGAGATCTTATGACTGGTTCTACAGCGCTGTTATTTGCGCTCGCTTGTGGCCTCATCGCCGTGATTTACGGGTTCTGGGCCCGCAGCTGGATTCTTTCCCAAGACGCAGGCAATGCCCGCATGCAAGAAATTGCGGCTGCTATTCAAACAGGTGCGGCTGCATACTTGGCACGCCAATACAAAACCATTGCCATGGTCGGTGTGGTGTTGGCTGTTCTGATTGCCTGGGTGTTAGACCCGCTGAGTGCTGTTGGCTTTGTGCTTGGGGCTGTGCTTTCCGGCGCTTGCGGCTTTATCGGTATGAACATTTCTGTGCGTGCCAACGTGCGCACCGCTCAAGCCGCTACCAAAGGGATTGGCCCAGCACTTGACGTAGCCTTCCGCGGCGGTGCCATCACTGGCATGTTGGTGGTGGGTTTGGGGTTGCTTGGCGTGGCCGGTTTTTACTGGTTCTTGACCTCTAAGGGCGTGCCTGCAGATGGCAAAGCACTGGCTGGCATGCTCAACCCCTTAGTGGGATTTGCCTTTGGTTCTTCGCTGATTTCCATTTTTGCGCGTCTGGGCGGTGGCATTTTCACCAAGGGCGCTGATGTTGGCGCTGATTTGGTGGGTAAAGTCGAAGCGGGCATTCCTGAAGATGACCCGCGCAACCCTGCTGTGATCGCCGACAACGTCGGAGACAACGTGGGTGACTGCGCTGGTATGGCTGCTGACTTGTTTGAAACCTATGCAGTGACCTTGATCGCCACGATGGTTTTGGGAGCGTTATTGGCAGGTACCGCCGGCCCGAACATGGTGCTTTATCCGCTTGTACTGGGTGGCGTATCGATCGTGGCTTCCATCATCGGTTGCTTCTTCGTCAAAGCCAGCCCCGGCATGACCAATGTCATGCCTGCGCTCTACAAAGGCCTAGCTGTCTCAGGCATCTTGTCACTGATCGCTTTCTACTTCGTAACACAATCACTGTTTCCAACTTCAATCACATTGCCTGACGGTACGGCTTTGGGTGCCAGCGGACTGTTTGGTTCCTGCGCCATTGGTTTGATCTTGACTGGCGCGCTGGTTTGGATCACCGAGTACTACACCGGTACCCAATATGCGCCAGTTCAGCATATTGCACAAGCATCGACCACCGGACACGGCACCAACATCATTGCAGGATTAGGCGTATCCATGCGATCTACGGCGTGGCCAGTGTTGTTTGTCTGTGCTGCCATTTACAGCGCGTATGACTTGGGAGGTTTGTACGGCATTGCCATTGGCGCCACCTCTATGCTGAGCATGGCTGGCATCGTGGTTGCCTTGGACGCTTATGGCCCCATCACCGATAACGCAGGTGGTATTGCTGAAATGGCCGAATTGCCCGCCAGCGTGCGCGACATCACCGACCCGTTGGACGCTGTAGGTAACACCACCAAAGCTGTGACCAAAGGCTATGCCATCGGTTCAGCCGGCTTGGCCGCATTGGTGCTGTTTGCTGACTACACACACAAACTCGAAGGCCTGGGCGCACATATCAAGTTTGATTTGAGCGATCCCAAAGTCATCATTGGCTTGTTCATTGGTGGATTGATTCCCTACTTGTTCGGTGCGATGGCCATGGAAGCCGTCGGTCGTGCCGCAGGCGCCGTGGTCGTGGAAGTACGCCGCCAATTCAAGGAAATCAAAGGCATCATGGACGGTACCGGCAAGCCCGAGTACGACACTGCCGTGGACATGTTGACCACTGCAGCCATCAAGGAAATGATGATCCCCAGCCTGCTACCTGTGGTTGCCCCGATCGTGGTCGGCCTGATCTTAGGCCCAGCAGCTTTAGGCGGACTGTTGATGGGCACCATCGTGACC
>JBJTXF010000099.1:0-2024 GCA_046082145.1 Limnohabitans sp.
CGAAACCGCAGCGCGCCGATTTGCGGGTGAGGAAGAAGGCTACATCTACTCGCGCTTCACAAACCCCACGGTGGCAAGCTTTGAGAAACGCCTGGCCGCTATGGAAGGGGCACAGGCGTGTGTCGGCACCGCCAGTGGCATGGCGGCGGTGTTGTTGCTGTGCATGGCTTTGCTCAAGAGCGGTGACCACGTGGTGTGTTCGCACTCTGTGTTCGGTTCGACGCACAAGTTGCTTAGCAGCGAATTTGCCAAATTCGGTGTGCAGACCACGTTCGTCTCTCAGACCGATATCCGTGAGTGGCAGCAAGCCATTCGCCCCGAGACCCGTTTGTTGTTTGCGGAGACGCCCACCAACCCGCTGACCGAGGTATGCGACATCCGTGCACTGGCCGACATTGCGCACGCTGCCAACGCGGTGCTTGCAGTGGACAATTGTTTTTGCACGCCTGCGTTGCAAACGCCCATTGGCTTTGGCGCGGACGTGATCGTGCATTCGGGCACCAAATACTTGGACGGACAGGGCAGGGTGGTGGCCGGGGCCTTGTGTGCTACCGAGGCCATGGTCAGCGAAAAATTCATTCCCGTCATGCGCAGCGCCGGCATGAGCCTCTCCCCCTTTAACGCCTGGGTAGTGCTCAAGGGCTTGGAAACCCTTTCTTTGCGCATGAATGCGCAATCGCAGCAGGCACTGGCCTTGGCCATTTGGTTGGAACAACACCCCAAGGTTTCGAGGGTGCACTTTCCCGGCTTGGCCTCGCATCCGCAGCATGCCTTGGCCATGGCGCAGCAGTCGGGCATGGGCGGCCCTGTGCTGTCTTTCGACGTGGTGGGGGCCAATCCCGAGCAATGTCGCCGCAACGCGTTCACCGTCATCGACCACACGCAATTGATGTCCATCACCGCCAACCTGGGTGACGTAAAAACCATCATCACTCACCCCGCCAGCACATCTCATGGTCGATTAACCGAATTCAATCGTCAATTGGCGGGGATTCAGCAAAGTTTGGTGCGGGTGGCGGTGGGTCTGGAGCACCTTGACGATCTGAAGCGCGACTTGTCGCGCGGCCTTGACTTGATACAGGCCAGCGCATGAGCACCCACCGCCCAGGCCCTGCCCAAACCCGCACCCGGTTTGCGCCTTCGCCCACCGGCTTTATCCATTTGGGCAACATTCGCTCTGCCCTGTACCCCTGGGCTTTTGCCAGAGCCACCGGCGGCAAATTTATTTTGCGCATCGAAGACACCGACGTCGATCGTTCCTCGCAAGAGGCTGTCGACGTGATCTTGCAAGGCCTGTCTTGGCTGGGACTCACGCACGACGAAGGTCCGTTCTACCAAATGCAGCGCATGGGCCGTTACAAGCAAGTACTTGCGCAATTGCAAGAATTAGGTTTTGTTTATCCGTGCTACATGGGCGTGAGCGAACTCGATGCATTGCGCGAGCGCCAAATGGCCGCCAAGCAAAAGCCACGCTACGACGGTACTTGGCGACCCGAGCCTGGAAAGACGCTGCCACCCATTCCCAGCGGTGTGCAGCCCGTGCTCAGGTTCAAGACCCCTCTAGAGGGCACAGTGTCTTGGGTCGATAAGGTCAAGGGCTTGATCGAGATCGGCAACCAAGAGTTGGACGACTTGGTGATCGCGCGCCAGGACGGCACGCCCACCTACAACTTCTGTGTCGTCGTGGACGACATCGACATGGCCATCACCCACGTCATTCGTGGCGACGATCATGTGAACAACACGCCCAAGCAGATCCACATCTTTTGCGCGCTGGGGCACGAGCCGCCGGTTTATGCCCACTTACCCACGGTGCTCAACGAGCAGGGCGAAAAACTCAGCAAGCGAAATGGCGCCAAAGCGGTCACACAGTTTCGCGACGAAGGCTTTTTGCCCGAGGCCATGGTCAACTACCTGGCACGACTGGGTTGGAGCCACGGCGACGATGAAATTTTCAGTTGCGATCAGTTTGTGCAGTGGTTCGACCTGGACCACCTGGGCAAGAGCGCCGCTCAGTTCGACGA